>NZ_JACYHC010001349.1:0-26262 GCF_017152085.1 Staphylococcus sp. EG-SA-2 | reverse complement strand
AAATAATATATTAAAAGATAATATTAATCAACTCAACAAAAATAAAATTGATTTCGTTCAATTGAAAGAACAACAACCTGAAATAGAGGGAATTGAAGCTAAGTTAAAGTTGTTACAAGATATTACAAACCTATTGAATTATATTGAAAATAGAGAAAAAATTGAAACTAAAATTGCTAATAGCAAAAAAGATATTTCTAAAACCAATAATAAAATATTGAATCTTGATTGTGATAAGCGAAACATAGACAAAGAGAAAAAAATGTTAGAAGAAAACGGAGATTTAATTGAAAGTAAAACCTCTTTTATTGATAAAACTAGAGTATTATTTAACGATATTAATAAGTATCAACAAAGTTATCTCAATATTGAATGCTTGATAACTGAGGGTGAACAATTAGGTGATGAATTAAATAATCTAATTAAAGGTTTAGAAAAGGTCGAAGATTCAATAGGTAATAACGAAAGTGATTACGAGAAAATTATCGAACTAAATAATGCGATAACTAACATAAATAATGAAATTAATATAATTAAAGAAAATGAAAAAGCTAAAGCTGAATTAGATAAACTATTAGGTAGTAAGCAAGAGTTAGAGAATCAAATTAATGAAGAAACAACTATAATGAAGAATCTCGAAATAAAATTAGATCACTACGATAAATCAAAATTGGACTTAAATGATAAAGAAAGCTTTATAAGTGAAATTAAATCTGCTGTAAAGATTGGAGATCAATGTCCGATATGTGGTAATGAAATTCAGGATTTAGGGCATCATATTGATTTTGACAGTATTGCTAAACGTCAAAATGAAATTAAAGAAATTGAAGCAAATATCCACGCAATAAAATCGAATATTGCTGTGCATAATTCTGAAATTAAATTTGTTAATGAAAAAATATCGAATATTAATATTAAAACGCAAAGTGATTTTTCACTCGAAGTATTGAATAAGCGTCTGCTAGAAAATGAAAATGCATTGAATAATCAAAGAGATCTTAATAAATTTATAGAACAAATGAAAGAAGAAAAAGATAATCTAACGTTGCAAATTCATAATAAACAATTGCGTCTAAATAAAAATGAATCTGAGTTGAAATTATGTCGAGATCTCATCACTGAATTTGAAACACTCTCGAAATATAATAATATCACTAATTTTGAGGTGGATTATAAGAAGTATGTTCAAGATGTGAATCAGCATCAAGAACTCTCAAAGGAGATTGAAGATAAGTTAATGCAATTGTCTCAAAGAAAGTTAATTGAGCAAAATAATCTAAATCACTATGAAAATCAACTAGAAACTTACAATAATGACTTAGAATTGAATGAACAATCTATTGAAATGGAAATGTCGAGGCTGAATTTAACTGACGACAATGATATAAATGAAATAATAGCCTGGAGGGGCGAGCAAGAGGAATTAGAGCAGAAAAGGGATACTTATAAAAAACGTTATCATGAATTTGAAATGGAAATAGCTAGGTTAGAATCATTAACCAAGGATAAAGAGTTATTGGACTCTGATAAATTAAAAGATGAATATGAGCAAAAAAAAGAAAAGATGAATACACTGATAGATGAATACTCTGCTGTTCATTATCAATGTCAAAATAATATTAATAAAACACAATCTATAGTTTCGCATATTAATTACTTAAATCAAGAATTAAAGGATCAACAAGAAATTTTTCAATTGGCTGAAATTGTCAGTGGTAAGAATAACAAAAATCTTACATTGGAAAACTTTGTCTTAATTTACTATTTAGATCAAATTATTGCCCAAGCAAATCTGAGATTAGCAACAATGTCAGATAATCGATACCAACTAATTAGGCGAGAAGCGGTTTCTCATGGTCTTAGTGGCCTAGAAATTGATGTATTTGATTTGCATTCAAATAAGTCTAGACATATTAGCTCGTTATCAGGTGGAGAAACTTTCCAATCGTCGCTTGCATTAGCTTTAGGGTTAAGCGAAATTGTACAGCAGCAATCAGGAGGTATTTCACTAGAATCAATATTTATTGATGAAGGATTCGGTACATTAGATCAAGAAACGCTTGAAACAGCGTTAGACACTTTATTAAATCTTAAATCAACTGGTAGAATGGTTGGGATTATTTCACATGTGAGCGAATTGAAAAATAGAATACCTTTAGTTTTAGAAGTGAAATCAGATCAATATCAGAGTTCAACAAGATTCAAAAGAAATTAAAACATAAAAAATAGAGATGGTACTTTGGAATGTATAGAACAACCTTAGCCCATCTCTTTTTATTTAAAAATTATTTTTTCTCACGCAATAAATCTCTGATTTCAGTTAATAACACAACATTTTCTTCCACAACTGCTTCTTCTTCGGCTTCTTCTTTCTTCATTAATGTATTTGCAATCTTAACAAAGATGAATAAAGCAAACGCGATGATAATAAAGTCGATAACAGATTGGATAAATAAACCGTATTTAATACCCCAGAATGACCATTCTTTAGCAAAATCAACTGATCCGAAAATTTTACCAATTAATGGCATGATGATATTTTCTACTAATGAAGATATAATCTTGTTGAAAGCTGCACCCATCACAACAGCAATTGCTAAATCTAAGACGTTACCTTTTAAGGCGAACTCTTTGAATTCTTTTAACATTACACTCAACCTCTCTTTTTTAAATGTAACCTCAATTATACAACAAATAAAAAAATTAGAAAATAGATTATTCAAGAAAATTTGATTATCGCAAAGACCTTTGTTATCCTATAAAGGTGCGTGAGTTATTGAATAAAATGTTTAGATAATCTTTTTATTCTACTACATAAAATTAAATATAGAATTGAAGGGAGTAATTAATTATGAATTCTTCTTCACCAGAGAATCCAAATGGAAAGAAGTATTCACCAGTCTTCATCTATAGTGCAATTGTTGTTGCTATAGTCGTATTACTTGGTGCATTTTTACCTGAACAATTCAACTATGTTACCAATAATATTAAAATGTGGATTACAGAAAAGTTAGGTTGGTATTATCTTATTCTTACTACGATTATCGTGTTCTTCTGTATATTCCTTATTTTTAGTCCTATTGGAAAACTTAAACTAGGTAAACCAAATGACAAACCTGAGTTTAATACAATTTCATGGTTTGCTATGTTGTTTAGTGCTGGTATGGGGATAGGTTTGGTGTTTTATGGTGCAGCTGAACCGATGGCGCACTTTGCTACGCCACCTACAGCAGATCCCAAAACTACTGAAGCTTATACTGAAGCTCTACGTTCAACATTTTTCCATTGGGGATTCCATGCTTGGGCTGTTTATGGTGTTGTTGCGTTAGCGTTGGCATATTCGCAATTCCGTAAAGGTGAACCAGGTTTATTATCTAGAACTTTACGTCCTCTTTTAGGTGATAAAGTAGAAGGTCCTATTGGGATTTTTATTGACGTTTTATCTGTATTTGCGACAATCGTTGGGGTAGCCGTTTCGTTAGGTATGGGTGCTCTACAAATTAATGGTGGTTTACATTACTTGTTCAATGTTCCAAACAATACGTTTGTACAAGCGATTATCATCATTGTTGTTACTATCTTATTTATAGCAAGTGCATGGTCTGGATTAAGTAAAGGTATTCAATACTTAAGTAACTTGAACATTGGTTTAGGTACTATTTTAATGGTAGCTGCTTTAATTGTTGGACCAACTGTTCTTATTTTAAATATGTTAACTAGCTCTACGGGTAGTTTACTAAACACATTCTTGTTTAATAGTTTTGATACAGCTGCTTTAAATCCTCAAAAACGTGAATGGATGTCTTCATGGACACTTTATTACTGGGGTTGGTGGTTAAGTTGGAGCCCATTCGTTGGAGTGTTTATTGCACGAGTTTCAAAAGGACGTTCAATTAGAGAGTTCATTTCTGGTGTCTTGCTAGTTCCAGCAATTGTTAGTTTTGTTTGGTTTAGTGTCTTTGGTGTATTAGGCATCGAGACAGGTAAGAAACACAAAGAAATTTTTGATATGACTCCTGAAACACAGCTATTTGGAGTGTTTAATCATGTGCCATTTGGCATAGTTTTATCGTTGATTGCATTATTATTAATTGCATCATTCTTTATTACATCTGCTGACTCAGCAACATTTGTATTAGGAATGCAAACAACATTTGGTTCATTAAATCCATCTAGTATGGTAAAAGTTGTTTGGGGAATTTCACAGGCCTTAATAGCATTTGTACTTTTATTAGCTGGTGGCGGTAATGGCGCTGAAGCTTTAAATGCGATTCAAAGTGCTGCAATTATAAGTGCATTCCCATTCTCCTTTGTCGTCATACTCATGATGGTAAGTTTCTACAAGGATGCGAACCAGGAACGTAAATTCCTAGGTTTAACATTGACTCCGAATAAACATCGCTTACAAGAATATATCAAGAGTCAACAAGAAGATTATGAATCTGACATTCTTGAAAAGCGTCAGTCACGTAGAAATATAGAGAAAAAAGATAACTAATAAAATTTAGTTAAGTATTTAAATAACAAGTAGTATGTCATTCTAGTAGCTAGAACAGATATACTACTTGTTTGTTTTTGTGGAAAATTGAGTATATTCAAAAGGATAAGAACGAGAATTTCGTTATTAAACTACGAATTCTCGATTTTTTTATATTTTAAGATAGGTTTATTTCTGAAAACTTAATAGAAAGGGGTTTGACAAAGCTAAAGTGAAGTTTGACGGTATAAACGCAAATTAAATATACTTTTATAGAAAATTAACTCAGGCTGGGACATAAATCAATATTCTATGCTCTACGAAGTTATATTGGCAGTAGTTGACTGAACGAAAATGCGCTTGTAACAAGCTTTTTTCAATTCTAGTCAGGGGCCCCAACACAGAGAATTTCGAAAAGAAATTCTACAGGCAATGCGAGTTGGGGTGAGGGCCCCAACACAGAAGCTGACGAAAAGTCAGCTTACAATAATGTGCAAGTTGGGGATGGGCCCCAACAAAGAGAAATTGGATTCCCAATTTCTACAGACAATGCAAGTTGGCGGGGCCCCAACATAGAAGCTGGCGGAAAGTCAGTTTACAATAATGTGCAAGTTGGGGTGGGACGACGAAATAAATTTTGCGAAAATATCATTTCTGTCCCACTCCCATCAAAAGAATGACATTGAAAAGAAATATTAAAGTTTGGCGCCACAATTTTCTTTCTGCTCAATGAAATAATACGTTTGAAAATTGAATTGAATCATTCACGAAATTGATAATTATTCTCAATTAATAAAAATACTTATTACACCTTACCTGTATGATAAGTTTTGCTTATATACTCTGATTAAAAAGTCAAAACCTAAATTAAGCGTTTTCTAAGCATGATGAGTTGTTTATCAATAAATATAATAATACAATTTAATCAAGGCATATAAATATAAAAATGTATCAAGGGGGATCATTAAATGGCTGCAAATTTTAAAGAGCAATCAAAAAAACATTTTGACTTGAATGGCCAAAGTTATACTTACTATGATTTAAAAGCTGTAGAAGAGCAAGGTATTACTAAAGTTTCCAATTTACCTTATTCAATTCGTGTTTTGTTAGAATCTTTACTTCGTCAAGAAGATGATTTTGTAATTACAGACGATCATATTAAAGCTTTAAGTCAGTTTGGAAAAGATGGAAATGAAGGCGAGGTACCATTTAAACCTTCTCGTGTTATTTTACAAGATTTCACAGGTGTACCAGCCGTAGTTGATTTAGCTTCTTTACGTAAAGCAATGGATGACGTTGGGGGAGATATTACTAAAATTAATCCAGAAGTACCGGTGGATTTAGTTATTGACCACTCAGTTCAAGTGGATAGCTATGCAAATCCAGAAGCTCTTGAACGTAATATGAAATTAGAATTTGAACGTAACTATGAACGTTATCAGTTTTTAAATTGGGCAACGAAAGCATTTGATAATTACAATGCAGTTCCTCCTGCAACTGGAATAGTTCACCAAGTTAATTTAGAATATTTAGCAAGTGTTGTACATGTTCGTGATGTAGATGGTGAAAAAACTGCATTTCCAGATACATTAGTTGGTACTGATTCACATACAACAATGATAAATGGTATTGGCGTACTAGGATGGGGTGTTGGTGGTATTGAAGCTGAAGCTGGAATGCTTGGACAACCTTCTTATTTCCCAATTCCAGAGGTTATTGGTGTACGACTAGTAAATTCATTACCACAAGGCGCAACAGCAACTGATTTAGCGTTAAGAGTAACTCAAGAGCTACGTAAAAAAGGTGTTGTTGGTAAATTTGTGGAGTTCTTTGGTCCAGGTGTACAACATTTACCACTAGCAGACCGTGCTACAATTGCAAACATGGCACCAGAGTATGGAGCAACTTGCGGATTCTTCCCAGTTGATGATGAATCTCTTAAATATATGAAGTTAACTGGTAGATCAGACGAACATATCGCGCTAGTAAAAGAATATTTGAAACAAAACCATATGTTCTTTGATGTTGAGAAAGAAGATCCTAATTATACAGATGTTATCGAATTGGATTTATCAACAGTTGAAGCATCGCTTTCAGGACCAAAACGTCCTCAAGATTTAATTTTCTTAAGTGATATGAAATCATCATTTGAAAATTCTGTAACAGCTCCAGCAGGCAACCAAGGACACGGTTTAGATAAAAGTGAATTTGATAAGAAAGCTGAAATTAACTTTAAAGATGGATCAAAAGCTACAATGAAAACAGGTGATATTGCAATAGCAGCAATTACATCATGTACAAATACATCTAACCCTTATGTAATGTTAGGTGCAGGTTTAGTTGCTAAAAAAGCAGTTGAAAAAGGCTTGAAAGTTCCTGAATACGTTAAAACTTCTCTAGCACCAGGATCAAAAGTTGTTACCGGATATTTAAGAGATGCTGGCTTACAACCTTATTTAGATGATTTAGGCTTCAACTTGGTTGGTTATGGATGTACAACTTGTATCGGTAATTCAGGTCCTTTATTACCAGAAATTGAAAAAGCGATTGCTGATGAGGACCTATTAGTGACATCTGTATTATCTGGTAACCGTAACTTTGAAGGTCGTATCCATCCTCTTGTTAAAGCCAATTACCTAGCTTCACCACAGTTAGTTGTTGCTTATGCATTAGCTGGAACGGTTGATATTGATTTACAGAATGAACCTATTGGTAAAGGTAATGACGGTGAAGATGTATATTTGAAAGATATTTGGCCATCAATTAAAGAAGTTTCAGATACCGTTGATAGTGTTGTAACACCTGAATTATTTATTGAAGAATATAATAACGTATACAATAACAACGAATTATGGAATGAGATTGATGTAACTGATCAACCTCTATATGACTTTGATCCTAATTCAACATACATTCAAAATCCATCATTCTTCCAAGGATTATCTAAAGAACCGGGTACGATTGTTCCATTAAATGGTTTACGTGTTATGGGTAAATTCGGTGATTCTGTGACAACTGACCACATCTCTCCAGCAGGTGCAATTGGTAAAGATACGCCAGCTGGTAAATATTTACAAGATCATCAAGTGCCTATTCGTGAATTTAATTCATATGGTTCAAGACGTGGTAATCACGAAGTAATGGTTCGAGGTACGTTTGCTAATATACGTATTAAAAACCAATTAGCGCCAGGTACTGAAGGTGGTTTTACAACTTATTGGCCAACAAATGAAGTAATGCCTATCTTTGATGCTGCAATGAAATATAAAGAAGATGGTACAGGTTTAGTTGTATTAGCTGGTAACGATTATGGTATGGGTTCATCTCGTGACTGGGCAGCAAAAGGTACAAACTTATTAGGTGTTAAAACAGTTATTGCACAAAGTTATGAACGTATCCATCGTTCAAATTTAGTTATGATGGGTGTATTACCATTAGAGTTTAAAAAAGGTGAATCAGCTGATTCTCTTGGTCTAGATGGTACAGAAGAAATTTCTGTTAATATTGATGAAAATGTTCAACCACATGACTACGTCAAAGTTACTGCTAAGAAGCAAGATGGTGATTTGGTAGAATTTGACGCTATGGTTCGTTTTGACTCACTTGTTGAAATGGATTACTATCGTCACGGTGGAATTTTACAAATGGTTTTAAGAAATAAATTAGCGCAATAAAAAATAGATATCACAGTAAAATTTCAATCGGTATTTGAGGCACTTTGATAGTGCTCAAAAATACTTCTATAAACTTTATGATATAATAAGGTCGGTTCAAAACCTTTGTGTTCTTGGCCGGCCTCTTCTTGTATTTTATGTTAGAATGAGATATAAAGTTAAACTGAAAGAAGGCTTAAAATGATATATAGTATTACAGAAATAGAAGCGCGTTATGCTGAAACTGATAAGATGGGTGTAATTTATCACGGGAATTATGCAACTTGGTTTGAAGTTGCGCGGTTGGATTATATATCGAAGTTAGGTTTTAGTTATGCTGATATGGAAAAACAAGGAATCATTTCACCTGTGACTGACCTCAATGTCAATTATAAAAAGTCTATTTTTTATCCAGAAAAAGTTAAAGTTAAAACTTGGGTTGAAAAATATTCGAGATTACGTTCAGTGTATAAATATGAGATTTTTAATGAAAAAGGTGAACTTGCAACTACAGGTTCCACAGAATTGATTTGCATTAAAGAAGATACTTTTAAGCCTATACGGTTGGATCGTTATTTCCCAGATTGGCATGAAGCTTATAGTAAAGTGCAAACGCTCAATAATGAAGGGAAAACAGTAGAGATAATGGATGGTATTGATTCTTTATAAGTTACTGTAAATGTTTGGAGAGGCAATATTAACAATTAATCTATAAGAAATAGCCAATACGTTAACATTAATGTAATTAGCGTGAAGATAAGCTAATATATAGCAAAAACGAACTTGTTCATACAACATCAGATGTGCTAAACCAAAGTACAACTTCCGAGGTTCAGGACACATCAGAATGTGTAAACAAGTTCGTTTTATTTTAGTTATTTTGTGGAATAAGAAATTTCATCTTCGTGATCAACTACATTTACAATAATGTGGTCATCTTCAAAGTACCACAAATCTTTTTCCGCTACGACAACATTTAAATCGTCATATTGTTGTTCATAGCCAATATCAACATCTTCCTTTGGTTCAACTGTAAAAGCAGGACTAAATCCTTGCTTGAGTTGGAATTCGCCACCATATCTTACAAAAAACACGAGCACTTTATTATTTTCAGGCAACTCAAGTTCATTTTTAAACCAAGTTACTGCTGCATCAGTAAGTTCTATTTGCATAACAATGACCTCCTATATTTATTACAGAATGGGAGTGGGCCAACTTGTATTATTTGTGGAATTTCTTATCGAAATTCTCTGTGTTGGAGCCCACCCCAACCTGCTCATTATTGTAAGCTGAATTTCCATAAGCTTCTATGTTGGGACCCCCGACCAGAATTGAAAAAACCTAGTTATAAGCGCATTTCGTTCGGTTAACTACAGCTAATATAACATTGTGGAGCCTATGACATTGATTTATGTCTCGGTCTCAAATGTTCTTGTAAAAAAACTAAGTATAGTTGAATTTTAAGTTAAAAAAATTGTTTTTGCAAAAATAAAATAATCCATCAACTGCAAAAAAATATGCAATGATGGACTAATGTCAAAAAATTGTTACATCCATTTTATTTTAGGTTCTTCGCCTCTAAAAATCCTTGCGATATTAGAGCGATGTCTAATTATCAATATGATTGAAACTAAGAAACTAACGACTAATAAAATATAGTCTTGAATGATAAGCGAGCCAATCACACAGCAAATTGCTGCAACGATACTTGCTAAAGAAACATATTTAAAAATCTTCAATACAATAAAGAAGATAATTGCAAGTATTAGTAAAAGTATCGGATTGACTCCCAAGACGACACCTGCACTAGTTGCAACAGCTTTGCCACCTTGGAATTTTAAATAAACAGGATAAACGTGTCCAAGTATAGCGAATAAGCCAACAATTAAACCATTTGTAAAAAAAGTACTAATAGGGCCATCTGCGTGAACTGGTAACCATAAAGGGAAGAAAACAGTTATGAACCCTTTGAAAATATCTAGAAATGTTACCAAGAATCCTGCAGGACGACCTAATACTCTAAAGCTATTAGTAGCGCCAGTATTACCACTACCAAATTGTCTAATATCTTTTTTGAAAAATAATTTTCCAATTACGAATCCACTTGGGAAAGCGCCGATAAGATAACTTAGTAGTAACATGACGATTATCATCATAAATATTACACATCCTTTAATATCTTAGGACTATTTTATCATATTCATTTAAATTACGGCTAAAAATTTTAAAAACGGGGATTAATATATGGAATTAAGCTATGAAAGTTAATTGATACTTGCATTTTACGCTGATTTATATAAGAATAACTATTGTATAGTTTTAAAAACGAACGTACGTTTGCAGGAGGCGAAATCATTGGCAATGAATAAACAAAATAATTATTCAGATGATTCAATACAGGTTTTAGAGGGGTTAGAAGCAGTTCGTAAAAGACCTGGTATGTATATTGGATCAACTGATAAACGGGGATTACATCATCTAGTATATGAAATTGTCGATAACTCCGTCGATGAAGTATTGAATGGTTACGGTAACGAAATAGATGTAACAATTAATAAAGATGGTAGTATTTCTATAGAAGATAATGGACGTGGTATGCCAACAGGTATACATAAATCAGGTAAACCGACAGTCGAAGTTATCTTTACTGTTTTACATGCAGGAGGTAAATTTGGACAAGGCGGCTATAAAACTTCAGGTGGTCTTCACGGTGTTGGTGCTTCAGTTGTAAATGCATTGAGTGAATGGCTTGAAGTTGAAATCCATCGAGATGGTAGTATATATCATCAAAGTTTTAAAAACGGTGGTTCGCCATCTTCTGGTTTAGTGAAAAAAGGTAAAACTAAGAAAACAGGTACCAAAGTAACATTTAAACCTGATGACACAATTTTTAAAGCATCTACATCATTTAATTTTGATGTTTTAAGCGAACGACTACAAGAGTCTGCGTTCTTATTGAAAAATTTAAAAATAACGCTTAATGATTTACGCAGTGGTAAAGAGCGTCAAGAGCATTACCATTATGAAGAAGGAATCAAAGAGTTTGTTAGTTATGTCAATGAAGGAAAAGAAGTTTTGCATGACGTGGCTACATTTTCAGGTGAAGCAAATGGTATAGAGGTAGACGTAGCTTTCCAATATAATGATCAATATTCAGAAAGTATTTTAAGTTTTGTAAATAATGTACGTACTAAAGATGGTGGTACACATGAAGTTGGTTTTAAAACAGCAATGACACGTGTATTTAATGATTATGCACGTCGTATTAATGAACTTAAAACAAAAGATAAAAACTTAGATGGTAATGATATTCGTGAAGGTTTAACAGCTGTTGTGTCTGTTCGTATTCCAGAAGAATTATTACAATTTGAAGGACAAACGAAATCTAAATTGGGTACTTCTGAAGCTAGAAGTGCTGTTGATTCAGTTGTTGCAGACAAATTGCCATTCTATTTAGAAGAAAAAGGACAATTGTCTAAATCACTTGTGAAAAAAGCGATTAAAGCACAACAAGCAAGGGAAGCTGCACGTAAAGCTCGTGAAGATGCTCGTTCAGGTAAGAAAAACAAGCGTAAAGACACTTTGCTATCTGGTAAATTAACACCTGCACAAAGTAAAAACACTGAAAAAAATGAATTGTATTTAGTCGAAGGTGATTCTGCGGGAGGTTCAGCAAAACTTGGACGAGACCGCAAATTCCAAGCGATATTACCATTACGTGGTAAGGTAATTAATACAGAGAAAGCACGTCTAGAAGATATTTTTAAAAATGAAGAAATTAATACAATTATCCACACAATCGGGGCAGGCGTTGGTACTGACTTTAAAATTGAAGATAGTAATTATAATCGTGTAATTATTATGACTGATGCTGATACTGATGGTGCGCATATTCAAGTGCTATTGTTAACATTCTTCTTCAAATATATGAAACCGCTTGTTCAAGCAGGTCGTGTATTTATTGCTTTACCTCCACTTTATAAATTGGAAAAAGGTAAAGGCAAAACAAAGCGAGTTGAATACGCTTGGACAGACGAAGAGCTTAATAAATTGCAAAAAGAACTTGGTAAAGGCTTCACGTTACAACGTTACAAAGGTTTGGGTGAGATGAACCCTGAACAATTATGGGAAACGACGATGAACCCAGAAACACGAACTTTAATTCGTGTACAAGTTGAAGATGAAGTGCGTTCATCTAAACGTGTAACAACATTAATGGGTGACAAAGTACAACCTAGACGTGAATGGATTGAAAAGCATGTTGAGTTTGGTATGCAAGAGGACCAAAGTATTTTAGATAATTCTGAAGTACAAGTGCTTGAAAATGATCAATTTGATGAGGAGGAAATCTAGTGAGTGAAATAATTCAAGATTTATCACTTGAAGATGTTTTAGGTGATCGCTTTGGAAGATATAGTAAATATATTATTCAAGAGCGTGCATTGCCAGATGTTCGTGATGGTTTAAAACCAGTACAACGTCGTATTTTATATGCAATGTATTCAAGTGGTAATACACACGATAAAAATTTCCGTAAAAGTGCGAAAACAGTCGGTGATGTTATTGGTCAATATCATCCACATGGAGACTCCTCAGTGTACGAAGCAATGGTCCGTTTAAGTCAAGACTGGAAGTTACGACATGTCTTAATAGAAATGCATGGTAATAATGGTAGTATCGATAATGATCCGCCAGCGGCAATGCGTTACACTGAAGCTAAGTTAAGCTTACTAGCTGAAGAGTTATTACGTGATATTAATAAAGAGACAGTTTCTTTCATTCCAAACTATGATGATACGACACTCGAACCAATGGTATTGCCATCAAGATTTCCTAACTTACTAGTGAATGGTTCTACAGGTATATCTGCAGGTTACGCGACAGATATACCACCACATAATTTAGCTGAAGTGATTCAAGCAACACTTAAATATATTGATAATCCGGATATTACAGTCAATCAATTAATGAAATATATTAAAGGTCCTGATTTTCCAACTGGTGGTATTATTCAAGGTATTGATGGTATTAAAAAAGCTTATGAATCAGGTAAAGGTAGAATTATAGTTCGTTCTAAAGTTGAAGAAGAAACTTTACGCAATGGACGTAAACAGTTAATTATTACTGAAATTCCATATGAAGTGAACAAAAGTAGCTTAGTAAAACGTATCGATGAATTACGTGCTGACAAAAAAGTCGATGGTATCGTTGAAGTACGTGATGAAACTGATAGAACTGGTTTACGAATAGCAATTGAATTGAAAAAAGATGTGAACAGTGAATCAATCAAAAATTATCTTTATAAAAACTCTGATTTACAGATTTCATATAATTTCAACATGGTCGCTATTAGTGATGGTCGTCCAAAATTGATGGGTATTCGTCAAATTATAGATAGTTATTTGAATCATCAAATTGAGGTTGTTGCAAATAGAACGAAGTTTGAATTAGATAATGCTGAAAAACGTATGCATATCGTTGAAGGTTTGATTAAAGCGTTGTCAATTTTAGATAAAGTAATTGAATTGATTCGTAGCTCTAAAAACAAGCGTGACGCTAAAGAAAACCTTATCGAAGTATTCGAGTTCACAGAAGAACAGGCTGAAGCAATTGTAATGTTACAGTTATATCGTTTAACAAACACTGACATAGTTGCGCTTGAAGGTGAACATAAAGAACTTGAAGCATTAATCAAACAATTACGTCATATTCTTGATAACCATGATGCATTATTGAATGTCATAAAAGAAGAATTGAATGAAATTAAAAAGAAATTCAAATCTGAACGACTGTCTTTAATTGAAGCAGAAATTGAAGAAATTAAAATTGACAAAGAAGTTATGGTGCCTAGTGAAGAAGTTATTTTAAGTATGACACGTCATGGATATATTAAACGTACTTCTATTCGTAGCTTTAATGCTAGCGGTGTTGAGGATATTGGTTTAAAAGATGGTGACAGTTTACTTAAACATCAAGAAGTAAATACGCAAGATACCGTACTAGTATTTACAAATAAAGGTCGTTATCTATTTATACCGGTTCATAAATTAGCAGATATTCGTTGGAAAGAATTGGGGCAACATGTATCACAAATAGTTCCTATCGAAGAAGATGAAGTGGTTATTAATGTCTTTAATGAAAAGGACTTTAATACAGATGCATTTTATGTTTTTGCGACTCAAAATGGCATGATTAAGAAAAGTACAGTGCCTCTATTTAAAACAACGCGTTTTAATAAACCTTTAATTGCTACTAAAGTTAAAGAAAATGATGATTTGATTAGTGTTATGCGCTTTGAAAAAGATCAATTAATTACCGTCATTACTAATAAAGGTATGTCATTAACGTATAATACAAGTGAACTATCAGATACCGGATTAAGGGCAGCTGGTGTTAAATCAATAAATCTTAAAGCTGAAGATTTCGTTGTTATGACAGAAGGTGTTTCTGAAAATGATACTATATTGATGGCCACACAACGCGGCTCGTTAAAACGTATTAGTTTTAAAATCTTACAAGTTGCTAAAAGAGCACAACGTGGAATAACTTTATTAAAAGAATTAAAGAAAAATCCACATCGTATTGTAGCTGCACATGTAGTGACAGGTGAACATAGTCAATATACATTATATTCAAAATCAAATGAAGAACATGGTTTAATTAATGATATTCATAAATCTGAACAATATACAAATGGCTCATTCATTGTAGATACAGATGATTTTGGTGAAGTAATAGACATGTATATTAGCTAAAAACTATATGCAATCACGAAATTAAATGATAAAATACAGTAATGTTAAATTTTGACTAAATTCAAGGGATTTATATTAAATGCTGACCAAGTACTTATCGTTAAATTAGCGATAGACTTTGACCAAACTAATATAAATCTCTTGTATTGTATAAGAAATGATGATGTATCTCTATATTTACTGAAGTTTCAATTCGGTCTAATTTTATAGAAGGTGCATGATTCATGTAGAGGATGCGAGGGGTTTATTTTGAAAGATTTCGATAGTTTAATTCCTGGATGGTTTAAAGAATTTGTCCATGTTGGTACCGATTTAATATGGTCTCAATATTTAATTGGTCTATTATTGACAGCTGGATTCTTCTTTACAATTAGTTCTAAATTCGTTCAATTACGAATGTTACCTGAAATGTTTAGAGCTTTAGTAGAACGTCCAGAAACTTTAGAAGATGGTAAGAAGGGTATTTCGCCATTCCAAGCATTTGCGATTAGTGCTGGTTCGAGAGTTGGTACTGGTAATATTGCTGGTGTTGCGACTGCGATTGTTTTAGGCGGTCCAGGTGCAGTGTTTTGGATGTGGGTTATTGCATTTATAGGTGCAGCGAGTGCATTTATAGAAGCGACTTTGGCTCAGGTTTATAAAGTACATGATAAAGATGGTGGATTCCGTGGTGGTCCAGCTTACTATATTACTAAAGGTTTAAATCAAAAATGGCTAGGTATCGTATTTGCGATTTTAATTACAATTACATTTGCATTTGTATTTAACACAGTGCAATCTAATACAATTGCGGAGTCGTTAAATACGCAATATAATATTAGTCCAGTAATCACAGGTATTATTTTAGCAATCGTAACAGCTATTATTATATTTGGTGGTGTACGTAGTATTGCTACGTTATCTTCGTTAATTGTACCGATTATGGCTATCATTTACATTGGTATGGTTTTAGTAATATTGCTATTTAATTTAGATCAAATTGTTCCTATGATAGGTACGATTATTAAAAGTGCATTTGGTATCGAACAAGTAACTGGTGGCGCTGTAGGTGCTGCGGTTCTTCAAGGTATCAAACGTGGTTTATTCTCTAACGAAGCTGGTATGGGTTCTGCGCCGAATGCAGCGGCAACTGCTGCCGTACCACACCCTGTTAAGCAAGGTTTAATCCAATCATTAGGTGTGTTCTTTGATACAATGTTGGTTTGTACAGCAACTGCAATCATGATTTTACTATATTCAGGATTGAAATTTGGTGATAACGCACCTCAAGGTGTTGCAGTTACTCAATCAGCACTTAATGAGCATTTAGGTTCTGCTGGAGGTATTTTCTTAACAATAGCAGTTACACTGTTTGCATTTTCATCTGTTGTAGGTAATTACTATTACGGTCAATCTAATATTGAATTTTTATCAACAAATCGTGTGATATTATTTATCTTTAGATGTCTTGTTGTAGTACTTGTCTTTGTCGGTGCAGTTGTAAAAACAGAAACAGTATGGAATACGGCAGACTTATTTATGGGCTTAATGGCAATTGTAAACATTATTTCCATTATAGGACTGTCCAATGTAGCTTTTGCATTGATGAAAGATTATCAAAAGCAGAAAAAAGAAGGCAAGAACCCTGTCTTTAAACCTGAAAACTTAGAAATTAACTTATTTGGAATTAGTACTTGGGGCGCTAACAAATATAAGAACTCTGATAAATAAATATTTTTAATGTAACGATTCATTATATAAAAATCAAATAAACCCTGAGGTTTTCAAATTAAAGCGAAAATCTCAGGGTTTTAAATTTGTACTCAATAATCATCTGTATCATTACACTAGTTAATCTAAGATTTGATTATATATTAATATAGTAAGGTTGAGATTTATTTCCTCCATTGGTGTGCAAAGACTATACCATTTATAAGACATATTGTTGGATAGATGAATATAAATTTATTTTAGTTTTGCACAATTTAATAGTGCGTTTTAGTTTGTATTGAGTATTAATTCAGATAATATATAAATAAATAGAATTATTTGTAAATATGGGAGTCAGATTTTTTTATTATAGTTATTCCACTTTGAGAGACATCGAAATTAAATTAAGATATATCATATAGGATAGGCGTGTAATAGAACACAAGTATTTAAATTATTATACTTTCAAGTTAGACATTTCCGATATATAATCTTAATAATAGAAAAATAGGTGATGATAATGGGAGAATATATTGTTACTAAAACATTGAACAACAATGTCGTAGTATGTACTAATAATGATCAAGAAGTTATTTTAATCGGTAAAGGTATTGGTTTTAACAAAAAAGAGGGAATGGCGTTAAACGACCAAACTATTACAATAGAGAAAATTTATAAATTAGAAAGTGAGCAACAAAAAGCACATTATAAAAGTTTAGTTGAAATCGCTGATGATAATGTATTACAAGTAATTATTGATTCGTTGAATTTTATTTCTAATACTGCGATGAATGTTGATTCAAAACAACTTGTAGTTTCATTAACGGATCATATTATATTTGCTTATAAACGCTTAAAACAAAATCAAGTTATTAGCAATCCATTTGTTATGGAAACTATGCAGTTATATAGTGATGCATATCATATTGCTAAACAGGTGATTGATCAGTTAAATGCAGCATTAGATGTACATTTTCCTGAAGATGAGATAGGATTTATTGCATTACATATTGCATCTAATACAGAAGATTTATCTATGCATGAGATGACCTTGATCAATAATGTTATTAAAAAAGGTATAGATATCATTGAATCAGACCTTGTGACAACTGTTGATAAGGAATCATTACAATACCAACGTTTTATAAGGCACGTACAATTTTTAATTCGCCGATTAAGAAGAAAAGAATATATACATGCACAAGATGATTTTGTGTCTATGATTAAAAATCACTATCCGATTTGCTATAACACAGCATATAAAATTTTAACTATGATACAAAAACAATTTGATGTTAATATCAGTGAGTCTGAAATTATATATTTAACATTACACATTCATCATTTTGAAGAAAGGATTAATCAATCCTAAATTAAGTGTATTACACGGGCGTTTCGTTACTGTAAAGGGTATTTGTATGGTATCATTGATGTTAGTAATTTTACATAAGTGGACTGTTTTTATACAACATCTTATGAATATTTTAAGTGGTGGTGAATCTATAATTGAATGAAAATGAAAAGAATATAAGAAAGAATTTTTTAAAATTTACCGAATCACGGTATATGAAGTTTGTTGGTGGGAATGATTTAGTCTTCTCATTAATAGCGCTAGTATTGTTGGGTATTGTTATTTTTATTTTCGAAAAAGTATCATATGTTTTTGATCCTTTTATCATCGTTTTTAAGACGATAGCAGCACCTATCATCGTCTCTTTAATTCTATTCTATCTATTTAACCCAATCGTAAATATGATGGAACGTTATAGAATACCAAGAGTTGCAGGTATTTCTATTATTTATCTAGCTGTAGTAGGTGTTATTACGTTAATTGTTAATTTATTGATACCTATTATTGGTTCGCAAGTAGATAGTTTAGTTAAAAATTCACCGCAATATCTAGAAAAATTAATTAATTCTATTGATAAAATAGCAAATAATACGTTTTTCTCTTCGTATTATAGTCAAATTAATGATTGGTTAAATTCTTTACCTAAGAAAATACCATCTATGTTAAGTGAATTTACAGATGGCTTTGGGTCTAAAATTGCAACGTTTGCAGAAACGATTGCTAATATTGGCGTTGTGATTGTCACAACACCATTTGTACTATTCTTTATGCTTAAAGATGGACATCACTTCAAAGAATTTTCAACGAATATTATGCCACCGAAATTCCGAAAAGATTTTCATGATCTACTTGAAAAAATGAGTGTTCAAGTTGGTTCATACATTCAAGGACAAATTATCGTTTCATTCTGTATCGGTATACTGTTGTTTATCGGTTATTCGGTTATCGGGTTGAAATATAGCTTAGTATTAGCTAGTATTGCGGCAGTTACAAGTGTTGTACCATATTTAGGGCCTACTATAGCGATTTCTCCAGCTATTGTAATAGCTGCTATAACATCGCCGTGGATGCTCTTAAAATTAGCAGTAGTATGGACTTTAGTACAATTTGTTGAAGGGCACTTCATTTCACCAAATATCATGGGTAAAACACTTAAGATTCATCCACTTACAATCATTTTCATTTTACTGTGTGCAGGCAAATTGCTTGGTATTGTAGGCGTTATTTTAGGTATTCCGGGATATGCTATTTTAAAAGTATTAGTTACTCATTTATTCCAATTATTTAAACGTCGATACAATCGTTTCTATGGTAATGATGTAGGTGAATATGATATTAAAGAAAGTAATAAAATAGTTGAATAAGTAATAAAAAATACCAATGACTATATGTTTGTTGGTATTTTTTATGGTGCTTATAATGTTGGGCAGTTACATTTATGATTATCAGCACATGTTTAGCTTATAAATTTTTACGAAAGTTTAGCCGTTTATAAAGCACATGCATAATGAAACGAGTATTTGCCACTTGATTAGTACTTCATTATTATGTCGAAAATAAAAATAAGTGGTATTTTTAATATATTAAGAAGCACTCATAATCGGCTGTTAATTAATAATATTTTTCATAAGTATTGATTCATCATTTTCTTTATGTTAAATATGAATCAGTATAGATAACCATATTGTTCTGTTTGAGATAGAAATATTTTCTATTTACTTCTTAATACAGATATCAATATGACAAAAGTGTTATATAAATCAAAGGTAAATGATATGCTATTTTTATGGTTTATATGATATATTTTGATTTATAACAGAAATAATTAGAATTGATGTGAAAAAATGAATCAGGAAGTTAAAAACAAAATATTTTCAATCTTAAAAATTACGTTTGCTACAGCTTTATTTATTTTTGTAGCAATCACATTGTATCGGGAGTTATCTGGTATTAACTTTAAAGATACGTTGGTTGAATTTAGTAAGATTAACCGTATGTCCTTAGTGTTACTATTTATTGGTGGTGGGGCATCGCTTGTTATTCTATCAATGTATGATGTGATTTTATCTAGAGCTTTAAAAATGGATATATCCTTAGGCAAAGTTTTAAGAGTAAGTTATATCATCAATGCATTGAATGCGATTGTAGGTTTCGGTGGCTTTATTGGTGCAGGCGTTAGAGCAATGGTTTATAAAAACTATACGCATGATAAAAAGAAATTAGTTCACTTTATATCCTTAATACTTATTTCAATGTTGACAGGTTTAAGCTTATTATCATTGCTAATTGTATTCCATGTTTTCGATGCATCTTTAATCTTAGATAAGATTACATGGGTAAGATGGGTATTATATGTAGTGTCATTTTTCTTACCATTATTCATTATTTATTCAATGGTTAGACCACCCGATAAAAACAATCGTTTTGTAGGATTGTACTGCACTTTAGTGTCGTGTGTTGAATGGTTAGCAGCTGCAGTTGTATTATATTTCTGTGGTGTAATTGTTGACGCTCATGTATCATTCATGTCCTTTATTGCAATATTTATCATTGCTGCATTATCAGGTTTAGTCAGCTTTATTCCTGGTGGTTTCGGCGCTTTCGATTTAGTTGTATTACTAGGATTTAAAACTTTAGGTGTCCCTGAGGAAAAAGTATTATTAATGCTACTTCTATATCGTTTTGCGTACTATTTTGTACCGGTAATTATTGCATTAATTTTATCATCATTTGAATTTGGTACATCAGCTAAGAAGTACATTGAGGGATCTAAATACTTTATTCCTGCTAAAGATGTTACGTCATTTTTAATGTCTTATCAAAAGGATATTATTGCTAAAATTCCATCATTATCATTAGCAATTTTAGTATTCTTTACAAGTATGATCTTTTTTGTAAATAACTTAACGATTGTTTACGATGCTTTATATGATGGAAATCACTTAACGTATTATATTCTATTGGCAATTCATACTAGTGCTTGTTTATTACTTTTACTGAATGTAGTTGGTATTTATAAGCAAAGTAGACGTGCCATTATCTTTGCTATGATTTCAATTTTATTAATCACAGTGGCGACATTCTTCACTTACGCTTCATATATTTTAATAACATGGTTAGCTATTATTTTTGTTCTGCTTATTGTAGCTTTCCGTAGAGCACGTAGGTTGAAACGCCCAGTAAGAATGAGAAATATAGTTGCAATGCTTTTATTCAGTTTATTTATTTTATATGTTAACCATATATTTATTGCTGGAACGTTATATGCATTAGATATTTATACGATTGAAATGCATACATCTGTATTGCGCTATTACTTCTGGCTTACGATTTTAATCATCGCTATCATCATAGGTATGATTGCATGGTTGTTTGATTATCAATTTAGCAAAGTACGTATTTCTTCTAAAATTGAAGATTGCGAGGAGATTATTAATCAGTACGGCGGTAATTATTTGAGTCACTTGATATATAGTGGTGACAAGCAGTTTTTCACTAATGAAAATAAAACAGCATTTTTAATGTATCGTTATAAAGCAAGTTCATTAGTGGTTCTTGGAGATCCGTTAGGTGATGAAAATGCCTTTGATGAATTGTTAGAAGCATTCTATAATTACGCTGAGTATTTAGGCTATGATGTTATATTCTATCAAGTTACAGATCAACACATGCCTTTATATCATAATTTCGGTAACCAATTTTTCAAATTAGGTGAAGAAGCAATTATTGATTTAACGCAATTTTCAACTTCAGGTAAAAAACGCCGTGGATTTAGAGCGACTTTAAACAAATTCGATGAACTTAATATTTCATTCGAAATTATTGAACCACCGTTTTCAACTGAATTTATAAATGAGCTTCAACATGTAAGTGATTTATGGCTAGATAATCGTCAGGAAATGCATTTCTCTGTGGGTCAATTTAATGAAGAATACTTATCTAAAGCGCCAATTGGTGTAATGCGAAATGAAGAAAATGAAGTAATTGCATTCTGTAGTTTAATGCCAACATACTTTAATGATGCCATTTCAGTCGATTTAATTAGATGGTTGCCAGAGTTAGATTTACCATTAATGGATGGATTATACTTGCACATGTTACTTTGGAGTAAAGAACAAGGTTATACAAAATTTAATATGGGTATGGCAACGTTATCGAACGTTGGTCAATTGCATTATTCATATTTAAGAGAACGACTTGCAGGCCGTGTCTTTGAACATTTCAACGGTCTATATCGTTTCCAAGGATTACGTCGTTATAAATCTAAATATAATCCGAATTGGGAACCACGCTTTTTAGTTTATCGTAAAGATAATTCGCTTTGGGAATCACTTTCTAAAGTAATGCGTGTAATACGTCACAAATAATTAAAATCCAAGTGCTAAGAGGTATACAGTTATGCCTGAAGCGCTTGGATTTTTTGGTTTCTATAAAGAATGATTTATAAAAAACGGTACAGATAAGAATATTTAAGTTTCCTATCTGTACCGTATTTTAATATTGAAATGAGCTTAAGTTAAGTCGCCTAACTTTTATTATCAGCCCAATCAGTTTCATCAAGTATAAATGTTATTGCTTATTTTTGTATTCTTGGCGTATTTTTTGTTCTTCTGCATAGCGCTCTGGATTTTTCTTATAAAAATCTTGGTGATAGTCTTCGGCTTTGTAAAATTGTGACGCTGGTAATATTTTTGTTGCAATTGCCTTATCAGCATTAATCGTATTTTTAAGCTGCTCGATATATGTCTCAGCGAGTTCTTTTTGATGATCATTAGTGTAGAAAATAGCTGTTTGATATTGAGGACCACGGTCTTGATATTGACCACCTGTATCTAATGGGTCAATGACTGAGAAAAATATTTCTAATAACTTATTGTATGAGAATAATGCAACATCATATTGAATTTCAACAGTTTCTAAATGACCACTCGTACCTGATTTTACTTGTTCGTAAGTAGGATTTTCAATATGTCCGCCCATATATCCAGAAGTTACTTTTTCTATGCCGTCAAAGGTGTCAAATGGTTTCGTCATACACCAAAAGCAACCTCCGGCAAAATAAGCTGTATTAATATTCATTTTTGACATCCTTTCATTAGACCTTAGTACGATTTATTAAGAAATCACTTGCTTTTTGAATTGTTTTTATATAACGTTAATATGTGATTATTATAGTACACAAAAATCTATTTTTGAAGATATAAGGTAGGTAAATATGGATAAAGAAACTAATGACAACGAATATAGACGTCAAAGTGAACATCGCACTTCGGCGCCTAAGCGAAAAAAGAAGAAGAAAATTAGGAAATTACCTATCATTCTTCTGATTGTTGTAATTTTACTTATCGCATTAGTTGTATATATTGTACATAGTTACAATAGCGGTGTAGAATATGCCAAGAAACATGCGAAAGATGTTAAAGTACATCAATTTAATGGACCAGTAAAAAATGATGGTAAAATTTCTATTCTTGTACTCGGTGCAGATAAAGCACAAGGTGGACAATCAAGAACAGATTCTATCATGGTTGTTCAATATGACTTTATCAATAAAAAAATGAAAATGATGTCTGTCATGCGTGATATTTATGCAGATATTCCAGGATATGGAAAACACAAAATTAATTCAGCATACGCTTTAGGTGGTCCAGAGCTACTTAGAAAAACACTTGATAAAAATTTAGGAATTAATCCTGAATATTATGCAGTAGTTGATTTTACTGGATTTGAGAAAATGATTGATGAATTAATGCCAGAAGGTGTACCAATTAATGTCGAAAAGGATATGTCGAAAAATATTGGTGTATCTTTGAAAAAGGGTAACCATAGGTTGAATGGTAAAGAATTACTTGGTTATGCAAGATTCCGTCACGACCCTGAAGGTGACTTCGGACGCGTGCGACGTCAGCAACAAGTGATGCAAACATTGAAAAAAGAAATGGTTAATTTTAGAACAGTTGTTAAATTACCAAAAGTTGCAGGTATTTTAAGAGGCTATGTGAATACAAACATTCCTGATTCAGGGATTTTCCAAACAGGTTTGAGTTTTGGCATCCGAGGTGAAAAAGATGTTAAGTCATTGACTGTGCCAATCAAGAACTCATACGAAGATGTCAATACAAATACTGATGGTAGTGCATTACAGATTAATAAAAACACAAATAAACAAGCTATTAAAGACTTTTTAGATGAAGATTAAAAATAAACAAGGCGATTTCTATCATACTCAGATAGAAGTCGCCTTGTTCGTTTTCAAAGAATTAATTGGCATGCATCTTATGAAGAATTATTGATCTGACTTTCTTACGCCAGCCACACCATAATGGTTTGGTTTCATTTCTTCTATAACAACGTGAATTGCTTGTCTATTTGCCCCCGTTGTTTTTTCTACGGCGTCAGTTACTTCGCTAACTAAATTTTTTAATTGTTCATCCGAACGACCTTCTAATAATTTTACATTGACGATTGGCATCATCCAAACCTCCTAATCATTATTAATTTGAGTATATCATGTAATACTTAAAAATTCATTTGCAAAATAACAGAACATTTGTTCTAAAATAGTTGAAATAGAACACGTGTTCGTATATAATAAGGTTCAAGTAAGGGAGGAATAACAGTGTATAATTATCATTTATTAGAAGATAGGGATGTTCTATGTATTGACCAAAAAAGTTTTTTTGCGAGTGTTTCTTGTATTGAAAAGGGGCTAGATCCATTAGAAACAAAGTTAGCTGTTGTTGCAGATACTAAGCGTCAGGGTTCTGTAATATTGGCTGCGACACCTAAATTAAAAGAATTAGGCATCAAGACAGGGTCGCGATTGTTTGAAATACCACATAGAAATGATATTTACATTATCAATCCAAGTATGCGTAAATATCTTAATGTTTCAGTTGCTATTTCTAAGATTGCATTGCGTTATATTCCACCTGAAGATTTACACCAATATAGTATTGACGAATTTTTTATGGATGTTACTGATAGCTATCATAGATTTAGTTCTACAGTACATGCATTTTGCGAAAGACTTAAACGTGAAATTTATGAAGAAACAGGCATTTATTGTACTGTGGGCATTGGTTCTAATATGTTATTAAGTAAAATTGCTATGGATGTTGAAGCGAAGCATAGTCAAAATGGTATAGCTGAATGGCGATATCAAGATGTACCAACGAAATTATGGCCAATTCAGCCCTTGCGAGATTTTTGGGGTATTAATCGTCGAACAGAAGCCAAATTGAATAAAAGAGGAATTTTTACTATAGGAGATTTAGCGAAATATCCATATAAATTTTTAAAAAAAGAGTTCGGTATTTTAGGTGTTGATATGCATCTACATGCGAATGGGATAGATCAGAGTAAAGTACGTGAAAAGCACAAGATCAGCAATCCATCGATATGCAAAAGTCAAATATTAATGAGAGATTATCATTTTGATGAAGCAAAAGTAGTAATGCAAGAGTTAATTGAAGATGTTGCTAGCAGAGTTCGAGCAAGAAAAAAAGTGGCAAGAACGATACATTTTGCCTTTGGCTATAGTGATGAAGGCGGTGTACATAAGCAATATACTTTGAAAGATCCAACAAACTTAGAAAAAGATATTTATAAAGTAGTAATGCATTTCGCAGATAAATTATGTAATAAACAAGCACTATATCGTACGCTAAGTATATCTTTGAGTCAATTTATTAATGAGGATGAGCGACAGTTAAGTCTGTTTGAAGATGAATACCAACGCAAACGTGACGAATGTCTAGCTAAAACGATAGACCAATTACATTTGAAATACGGCAAAGGTATTGTGTCCAAAGCAGTATCGTTTACAGAAGCAGGTACAAAACACGGCAGATTAGGTTTAATGGCTGGACATAAAATGTAATGACTATACGGTTTAAGTAATATATAACTGTGATTCGTATAAAATAAGTCTCTAAAGATAAATATTTCATATATCACAATAGATTTCACAATAATATCTAAGAATACATGGAATTTATCAAAAGAGACTTAATAATTATTGGATATAACAATCAAAATCACTCAATGCTTGCATACCGCGTTCTCGGTCAGTAGGGTTTTTGAAACTAATTTTTAAAGCACCGTATATATCTTCGCGTACTTCTAAGATTCTTAAGTTGCTTATAGATATGTTATGTAAACTCAGGATATAAGTCACTTTACTTATCATACCTGATTCATCCGGAATGTCTACATATAGATCATACGCAGTATTTAGTCCACCTAGTTGTTTAGCGGGTAGTGCGTCGCGATACGATTTAGCTTGGGCAAAAAATGATAACAATTTTTCAGAATCATTGCTTTCAATTAGTCTTT
>NZ_JACYHC010001348.1:0-9101 GCF_017152085.1 Staphylococcus sp. EG-SA-2 | reverse complement strand
AACGATGGCTACGACTTAATGATAGACCAGCGTTTTATTGAAATGACGCTTGAAAGACATCCGCATTTAAAAAATAACTTTTATGGATTAATAGATGGAAAAGAATTTAAGTTAGATTAAATTTTTGGAAATGCAAAGGAGGCATAACAAATGTTACAAAAATTTAGAATCGCGAAAGAAAAAAATAAATTAAAACTCAAATTACTAAAGCATGCTAGTTACTGTTTAGAAAGAAGTAACAACCCTGAATTGTTGCGAGCAGTTGCAGAGTTGTTAAAGAAGGTTAACTAAATTAGGCCTTATTATTACTTTTTAGAATGTGAACAATAGGTCGATAAAAAACTTAATAAACAAACTATAGCAACTATCAATGAATTTTGAATATGTAAATCGTTCTCGTTTATATAGTTTGTTACAAAGATTTGAATGTCAGCACCTGCTGCAATGCCATTAGACCATCTTATTAACTTTTTGAAAGGATGTGGAAAATCATTTTCGATACGTTTGACAAATTCATCGTGTCTCTTGTAGGTACTTTGCTCATTTATTGGATAGGTCGAATTGATGGCTTCAGCCAAAGTAGAGATAGCAGTTGGATTGATATAAAAATCTCTAATGGTCTGTTGTGCTTGAAGTACAATCTCATCATCAAACCTATAGAGTTCCTTAAAAGATTTTATCGTTTCTTCAGAAAATAAATTTCTTTGAAATGTTAGAGATGAAAAAGAATTACGCAAATTAAAATTCATTTCAATTAAGTTGTTTAGATGAAAGTCTACTTTGAAGTCAGAAAATAAATTTATGTTGTTTCTATTAATTATATCTAATTGGTACTTAGGTTTTAAAGATTGTTTAATTGCCATACTTTTAGAAATTTCAACATTACTAATTACGTTATTAATAGAAAAACGAACATTTTTTAAAGGATCAATATACACCAATATCACCTCCTTTCACTAGGAGATAACAACATTATACACGAAAGGAAAGATAGAAATGCCACATATTTTAAACGTAACAGTTCCAATACCTGAAACACATGTACTTATCACAAAAGATGAATATGATGAGCTAATTGGTTATTCATTAGACCCTGTATGGAACATGAGTGACTTAAAGAAGAAATTAAAAATTGCATCTGATGAGACTATCAAGGACAGATTACTATTTCATCCTAGATTTGAAAAAGAACTAAGAGCGCAAGGAATTGTGCATTACCCTGATGAGAATTTTAATCGCTGGAGATTTAACGCAAGAAAGATGAATAAATTCGTCGATGAGCATTTCAATGAAATATATAAGGAGAGAATAAAATGAGCAACATTTATAAAAGCTACCTAGTAGCAGTACTGTGCTTTACAGTCTTAGCAATTGTACTTATGCCGTTTCTATACTTCACTACTGCATGGTCGATTGCGGGATTCGCAAGTATCGCAACATTCATATTTTATAAGGAATACTTTTATGAAGAATAAAAAAACTGTTACTCACGGCAATGAGTAACAGTCTAAACAATTAGAAAATTAATGCATATTCAATATAAAACGAAATAAAGGAAGTGTCAACAATGTACTACAAAATTGGCGATGTATGTCAAAAAGTAATTAATGTAGACGGATTCGATTTTAAATTAGCAGTTAAGAAACAAGATTACAGCATTCTAGTGAATGTCTTAGATTTAGAAGATAGATTTATCGACGGTATAAATATAACAGATGAGAATGATCTATACACAGCATTAGACATATTAAATCAATCTATTTATGAATGGATTGAAGAGAACACAGACGAAAGAGACAGGCTAATTAACTTAGTCATGAGATGGTAGGTATAAGCATGAGAGATACAGAAAGAAATATATTGAATATTTTTAAAACGTTATTCGACGAATATACTTTGTCAAACCAACGAGCATTATTGGAAATTGAACGTAATCATCACGGATACTTATCGATTAATTTCTTGCACTATCACGACAGTTACAAAACGAACAATAAGCTTGTACAGATACATGAAATCAATCCGGACAGCCACGAACGAATAAAAAATTTAATTATCGAGGTGTTAAGAGGTCACCGAAAGATTAAAAAAGGAGCATGATGATGGATATAAAAATAAATAAGCTAACAATATCAAACTTTGCTGGAATCAAAGAAGAAAGCTTTAACTTTGACGGTAAAGACACAAAAATATACGGCAATAATGCGACTGGTAAGACTACGACTGCAACCGCATTACAATGGCTGCTTTTCGATAAAGGTTTGGACGGATCAACCAAATCATTTAACCCTGTACCTTTAAACGAAAAAAACGAAGAAAATTATGAGTTAATTCCGACTGTTTTCGCAGAATTTGAAATCGACGGAAAAATAACGACTTTCAAAAAAGAGTCACATCCTAAATACACAATAAATCAAAAAACGAATCGCAAGGAATACTCACGAAGTCGAACGAAGAAACAATATATCAATGATGAATCAATAAAAGTAAAGGATTATAAAGCTCGTATTGATGAACTGATTGATGAAGATGTATTCAAGTTAATTACGAACCCTCAAGCATTTAACTTACTAGATTGGAAGAAGCGAAGAAGTTTGTTGTTTGAAATTGCTAAACCAATCAATGATGAGGATGTCATTAAAACAAATGATGATTTTAAAGAATTAAATAATATTCTTGGAGATCATGAAATTGAAACAAAGAAAAAGATTCTTACGGACAAGATAAAACAGATTAACAAAGATATCAAAGATATTCCGATACGTATTAACCAAACACAACAAAATAAGCAGGATGTACCTGAATTCGATAATGATAGATACGCAATTATCAAACAAGAAATTGAGCAACTTGAAAATGAGCGTATAGATATTCAAAACGGTGCAGAAGAAATTAATTTGCGTAATCAATTAGCTGATAAACAATCAGAATTGAAGCGCATTGAAGACAATAACAGCGCAAGTAATGAGAACAAAATCCATACTTTAACAAATGAGTTACACGTTGAAAATGGAACGGTTGCGAACCTTAAAACAAGATTAAAGCAAAACAAACAACAAATCGCACATGAAGAAAATAGAC
Source organism: Staphylococcus sp. EG-SA-2 (assembly GCF_017152085.1). Taxonomy (NCBI): domain Bacteria; kingdom Bacillati; phylum Bacillota; class Bacilli; order Caryophanales; family Staphylococcaceae; genus Staphylococcus; species Staphylococcus sp. EG-SA-2. The sequence goes on along the minus strand of NZ_JACYHC010001348.1, from coordinate 6,020 downwards.
GTAATCAATTATTAGAAAATCATAAAGGATTAAAAAGTGATTTAGAAAAAGCTAAAAATCAAAAATTTGAATATCTTGATGACAATGTATGTAGTTGTTGTGGTCAACAGTTACCAGCTGAACAAGTGAATGAGGCAAGAGAAAAAGCATTGCAGAAATTCAATGCTAGCAAATCGAAAGAATTAGAAACAATACAAACATCTATCAATCACATTATTTCAGAAGGCAAGAAAATAAAGCCAATCATCGAGAAGTTAGAGGATGACAATAATAATCTTCAAATTAAAATCAACGAAGCAGAAGAGCGTTCAGCAAGAATACAAAACAAAATTAATAAGTTAAAAACGACTCACGTTGACGTTACACAAACTGACGAATACAAAGCAGTAATGTTAGAGATAAATGAAATTAATCAAAAACGCTCAAACATCAGGAAAACTATTCAAGATAAAGTTTCAGGAATAGATGACAAAATAAGCGAACTTACTCAAGAAAAATCAGAAATTGAAGTGTCAAGATCAATCGAAAAATCAAATAAACATCTAGATGATGTTATTTCTGAATTAAGAAATGAAGAAGACAGATTATTGGATGAAAAAGAAAAGTATTCACATAACCTTTATATCTTAAAAGAATTTACAACAACAAAAGTCAAAATGCTTACTGAAAATATCAATAACGAATTTGATATTGCTGAATTTAAGCTATTCAATACCTTAGTTAACGGCGAATTAGAAGAAACATGTTCAACAACGGTTAACGGCGTCGAATACGACAGCGGTTTAAATAACGCCTCAAGAATTAATGTTGGCTTAGATATCATCAATACACTGTCAAAACATTTTAAAGTTACAGCGCCAATATTTATTGATAATGCTGAATCAGTAACAGAGCTTATAAAAACAGAATCACAACAAATTCAATTGATAGTAAATGAACAAGATAAAAAATTAAGAATGGAGACTATATAAAATGACTGAAAATAATAAATTACAAACTATTGAACAACAATTAGTACAAGAAAAGAACGTATCTGACAACGTATTAAACAAAGTGAGAGTTTTAGAGTCACAAGGCAATTTGGAATTGCCAAATGATTATTCACCAAGTAATGCCATGAAACAAGCATGGTTACAAATCAGCCAAGATAACAAATTAATGAGTTGTAACGATACAAGCAAAGCAAATGCCTTATTAGACATGGTAACGCAAGGTTTAAATCCAGCTAAAAATCAATGCTACTTTATTCCTTACGGCAACAAAATGCAGTTACAACGTAGCTATCACGGTAATGTAATGATGTTAAAACGTGATGCAGGTGCTCAAGATGTTGTTGCTCAAGTGATTTATAAAGGCGATACATTCAAGCAAGAAATGGGAGAAACAGGACGTATCAAAGCGATTAAGCACGAACAAGACTTCTTTAACATCGACAAAGAAAACATTATCGGTGCGTACTGCACAATCGTATTTAATGATGGACGAGATAACTATATTGAAGTCATGACTATTGAACAAATTAAACAAGCATGGATGCAGTCATCAATGATTAAAGATGAAAAAGCATTACAAAATTCTAAAACACATAATAATTTCAAAGAAGAAATGGCTAAAAAAACAGTTATCAATAGAGCTGCTAAACGTTATATCAACACATCAACAGATAGCAATCTTTTCAAATACGCACAAGAATCCGAACAACGTCAACGCAAAGAAGTGTTGGACGCAGAAGTTGAAGAAAATGCAAATCAAGAACAATTGGACTTTGAACAACCAGTTCTTGAAGAAGCACAATACACAGAATTAGAAAATGATAAGCCTATTGATGTATCTGACTTTGAAGAAATAAAAGAACCTGCAACAGAAAAAGAAAGCGAAGAAGAGCCATTTTAATTGAAACAATAGCAACTGGTTCAAGTGGTAACTGCTACGTCTTAAATGATGGACGTACTACGTTACTACTTGAGGCAGGTATAAAATTTGAACGTGTTCAAAAGCATTTCAAATATAAAACAAGACATATAGCAGGGTGTCTTATCACACACGAACATGGTGATCATGCAAAGTATACAAAGCAGTTTGTCGACAATGGTGTAATCAGCTATATGACTGCTGGAACACAACAAGCTATGAATTTTGAAAGTCATCGCTTATGCACGATTAAGGCAAAGCAAGAGCTGCGAATAGGTACATGGTCAATTCTACCGTTTGACATCGAACATGATGCTAACGAGCCTGTGGCTTTCTTATTACAAAGCACACTAGGTTATAAGATCCTGTATGTTACTGATACGAAGTATCTGAAATACAAATTTAACGGCATTACACACATGATGTTAGAAGTTAATTATATCTATGAACAAATGCAAGAAAACATAAAAAACGGCAGTGTACACAGCGCATTAGCAAATAGAATTATGGAGTCTCATTTTAGCTTAGAACATGCTATAGGAATGTTGAAAGCAAATGATTTAACTAGACTCGAAGAAATACATTTAATTCATTTAAGTAGCCAAAATTCAAATGCAAAATACATTAAAAGAGAAATACAAAAAGTGACGGGCGTGCCCGTTTATGTTGGAGGTTTATAAATGCTAAACAGAACAATATTAGTTGGTCGTTTAACTAGAGACCCAGAATTAAGAACCACTCAAAGTGGTGTAAATGTAGCATCATTCACATTAGCAGTAAACCGCACATTTACGAATGCACAAGGAGAGCGCGAGGCAGACTTTATTAATATCATCGTATTTAAAAAACAAGCAGAGAACGTTAATAAATACCTATCTAAAGGATCGTTGGCGGGCGTAGATGGTAGGTTACAAACGCGGAACTATGAAAATAAGGAAGGTCAACGTGTATACGTTACGGAAGTTGTTGCCGATAGTATTCAATTTTTAGAACCGAAGAACACAGATGATAATCAACAAGATTTATACCAACAACAAGCGCAACAAACACGTGGACAATCGCAATATTCAAATAACAAACCAGTAAAAGATAATCCGTTTGCGAATGCAAATTGTCCGATTGAAATAGATGACAATGATTTACCATTCTAATTTAACCGGTTTGAAAGTGAGGTGTGTATATGACTGGTTGGATAAGTATTGATCGCTCAATTCAAAATCATTGGCTATTTAAAGAAAAGAGAACATTTTCAAAGTTTGAAGCATGGATATATTTACTCATGGAAGCGAATCATTCAAAGGCAAAAGTGCCTATTGGAAACCAAATTGTAACCGTAGAAAGAGGACAAAGATTAACATCGATTTTGACCTTGTCTGACCTTTTTAACTGGTCACGATTTAAAGTGAAAACCTTCCTTGACTTACTCGAGAGTGATGGAATGTTAGAAGTCAAAACAACATCAAAATATACCCTTATAACCATTGTCAATTATGACTTTTATCAAAGTGAGCAGGGAAGGAACCAACATCAAAACGACATCAAACCAACATCAAAACAACATCAGTCAAACATCAATCCAACATCAAAACAACATCAAACCAACACAAACAATAATGATAATAAAGATAATAATGAAAAGAATGTGAATAATGAGAAGAAGAAGGCAGCTGCCTTCGACTTCTTCCAAGATAACGGATTCGGTTTCATAACTCCATACAATTTAGACGATTTAAATTATTATCTTGATTCATTTGAAAATGATTCAGATGAAATAGTTACGGCATCACTTAAAATCGCTAAAGACAGAAACAAAGTTACTTGGGGATATGCTAAAAGCATTTTGAATACATGGCTTAATGCAAACTTGAAATCTATCGAACAAGTACGTGCATTTGAAAAGCAACAAATTGAAAGCAAAAAGCAAACATACAAACCTCATGTTAAACAATCAAAAGAAAAAACGCCTAAATGGCTCACAGACGGCACGAGAGAAACGAAAACGGCGGAAGTAGATGAAAACCTTGAGAAAGACAGAGAAGCTTTTATTAAGCGTCTAAATAGCAAATGGGAGTGATTGAAAATGGATGCATTTGATAAATACTATCTATTTGATCATGACGGCAACAAAATGTTTTCAGTTACACCACATTTTAAAGATGGTCGGCATTTAGTTGTTGGAATAAAAGAAACAAAATTTAATGGTCGTCGTTGGTATTTAGACGATTATGAATTAAATACACTTATTGATAATGAACAAATGGAGTTAGGACACCAAACAAACTTATTTGAATATATATGAGGGATTGCATGGAGATAGAAATTAAATTTAACGAAGTGTTTAATGCGCCGATGGGGTCGCCTCGACCGCGTTTTAGCACAAAAGGCAGATACGTACACACATACATGCCTACAAACTATACAAAACATAAAAAATATTTACAAAGTCAAATGCCAAGGCTAAATCTAGAAAATGCATTAAAAATCGAATTAGCGTTTTACTTTACTCCACCTGAATCATGGTCGAAGAAAAAGAAAGCTCAAGCGATTGGACAATTAAAAGTGACTAAGCCGGATATCGACAACTTAATTAAAACGGTATTAGATGCTTGTAATGGCCATGTATGGAAAGACGATAACCAAATTACAGAAATAACTAGCTCAAAGCGTTATGGAATTGAGCCCAAAATAATCATACGAATAGAAGAAATATAAGAGGTGGATAAAATGGCGAGAAAAGCAAGGATTGTAACAATAAATGATAAACCTTATAGGTTCAGTAAATTTGAAATGGAATTAATAGAAAGTCACGGTATAACCGCTGGAATGGTTTCTAAGAGAGTAAAAGACGGTTGGGAACTACATGAAGCAATGGACGCACCAGAAGGTACGCGTTTAAGCGAGTACAGAGAAAAGAAAACAATAGAAAGACTGGAACAAGCTAGACTCGAACGCAAATTGGAAAGAAAGCGAAAGAGAGGTACGAGGCGCAAGTTAAAAGAGGTGCAGTTATTAAAGTGGGTCAGTTGTTTGAAAATATAAGGGAGTGTGGGAAATGATTAAGCAAATACTAAGATTATTATTCCTACTAGCAATGTACGAGTTAGGTAAGTATGTAACTGAGCAAGTATATATTATGATGACGGCTAATGATGATGTAGAGGCGCCGAGTGATTACGTCTTTCGAGCGGAGGTGAGTGAATAATGAGAATATTTATTTATGATTTGATCGTTTTGCTGTTTGCTTTCTTAATATCCATATATATTATTGATGATGGAGTGATAATAAATGCATTAGGAATTTTTGGTATGTATAAAATTATAGATTCCTTTTCAGAAAATATTATAAAGAGGTAGATAAAAATGAACGAGCAAATAATAGGAAGCTTATATACTTTAGCAGGAGGTGTTGTGCTTTATTCAGTTAAAGAGATTTTTAGGTATTTTACAGATTCTAACTTACAACGTAAAAAAATCAATTTAGAACAAATATATCCGATATATTTAGATTGTTTTAAAAAGGCTAAAAAGATGATTGGAGCTTATATTATTCCAACAGAACAGCATGAATTTTTAGATTTTTTTGATATTGAAGTCTTTAATAATTTAGATAAGCAAAGTAAAAAAGCGTATGAAAATGTTATTGGATTTAGACAAATGATTAATTTATCAAATAGAGTTAAGGCAATGGAAGATTTTAAGATGAGTTTCAACAATGAATTTAGTACAAATCAGATTTTTTTTAATCCTTCTTTTGTTATGGAAACAATTGCTATTATAAATGAATATCAAAAAGATATATCTTATTTAAAAAATATAATTAATAAAATGAATGAAAATAGAGCTTATAATCATATTGATAGTTTTATCACTTCAGAGTACCGACGAAAAATAAACGATTATAATCTTTATCTTGATAAATTTGAAGAACAGTTTAGTCAAAAGTTTAAAATAAACAGAACTTCGATAAAAGAAAGAATTATTATTAATTTAAACAAGAGGAGATTTAAATGATGTGGATTACTATGACTATTGTATTTGCTATATTGCTATTAGTTTGTATCAGTATTAATAGTGATCGTGCAAGGGAGATACAAGCGCTCAGATATATA
>NZ_JACYHC010001347.1:0-587 GCF_017152085.1 Staphylococcus sp. EG-SA-2 | reverse complement strand
AAACCATAATCATCTATAGATATAACAATTCACGATATAAGGGCTGTGTTTGGCATAGCCCTTTAGATATACACTTAATTCCTATTAAAATAGTAGGGATTAAAAGGGGGCTTGTCATGATTAAAATTCAACAATTACAACATCACTTTGGATCACATAAAGTAATTCATAACTTTAATTTGGACATTAGCAAGGGAGAAATAGTCACTTTCATAGGGAAAAGTGGTTGCGGAAAGTCTACTTTACTCAATGTTATCGGTGGATTTATTCATCCATCGTCTGGTCGTGTCATTATTGATAACGAAATTAAACAACAGCCATCTCCAGATTGTTTAATGCTATTTCAACATCATAATTTGCTGCCATGGAAAACGATTAATGACAACATTAGGATTGGATTTCAACAGAAAATTAGTGATGAAGAGATTAACGCACAGCTTAAATTAGTTGATTTAGAAGACAGGGGAAAGCATTTTCCCGAGCAACTGTCCGGGGGTATGAAACAACGTGTGGCACTATGTCGAGCGCATGTGCATAAGCCTAACGTTATATTGATGGATGAGCCATTAGGTGCATTAGATGCATTT
>NZ_JACYHC010001346.1:0-587 GCF_017152085.1 Staphylococcus sp. EG-SA-2 | reverse complement strand
AAACCATAATCATCTATAGATATAACAATTCACGATATAAGGGCTGTGTTTGGCATAGCCCTTTAGATATACACTTAATTCCTATTAAAATAGTAGGGATTAAAAGGGGGCTTGTCATGATTAAAATACAACAATTACAACATCACTTTGGATCACATAAAGTAATTCATAACTTTAATTTGGACATTAGCAAAGGAGAAATAGTCACTTTCATAGGAAAAAGTGGTTGCGGAAAGTCTACTTTACTCAATATCATCGGTGGATTTATTCATCCATCATCTGGACGTGTCATTATTGATAACGAAATTAAACAACAGCCGTCTCCAGATTGTTTAATGCTATTTCAACATCATAATTTGCTGCCATGGAAAACGATTAATGACAACATTAGGATTGGATTTCGACAGAAAATTAGTGATGAAGAGATTAACGCACAGCTTAAATTAGTTGATTTAGAAGGCAGGGGAAAGCATTTTCCCGAGCAACTGTCCGGGGGTATGAAACAACGTGTGGCACTATGTCGAGCGCATGTGCATAAGCCTAACGTTATATTGATGGATGAGCCATTAGGTGCATTAGATGCATTT
>NZ_JACYHC010001345.1:0-588 GCF_017152085.1 Staphylococcus sp. EG-SA-2 | reverse complement strand
AACATCATCTAATTTTTTGTCCTTTGAAAAGTTACTACTTCTCGAAAACAATGTTGTATGTACTTCTATTGCAGCTTTATAGCCTACTCCTTTCCTTGCTTGTTTCATACCTTTTTTAAAATTCAGATTATTTTTCTTTATTAGGGGTTCGTAATATTTCCTATATTCTTGGAGCGTCGGTATATTAGCAACTATATAAAAATATTCATTTTCATATCCACTATTTTGTGTTTTGTTAATTGCCTCTTTAGTAAATCCTGTATATTGGTATTTCTTTTCATTTTCTTTTAAAAATTTATATAAATTATCATACTTTTCTTTTTGCGCTCGATATTCAAAGCCACTCAACACTGTACCAACTAAAGTACTCATATCATCGCCTTTATCCTCACTTCTTAATGAGCTATCACTCTCAATTATTGATTTGTCAAATGGAATACTTGCATTAAATACGATGTCGTGGTCATCACAATGCACGAATACTTCTACACCGTCGCCACTACCTACAACATTTGTAGCTTTAACTTTTAGTCCAAAGTTATCCATAAAAAATTGTTCGCCACGTTTAGCAATTTTATCTTTATGCTT
>NZ_JACYHC010001344.1:0-588 GCF_017152085.1 Staphylococcus sp. EG-SA-2 | reverse complement strand
TAAAATATAGTTGGAATATCTAACAAGCTAGCTTCTATTGGCAGCGAACTATAGTCGCTAATAATTATATCTGACATTAGCATTAATGTAGACGTGTCGATTGAAGATACGTCATCAATGTCTGAATGTTCAATTGATGGATGTAATTTATTAATCAGTGTATATCCTGGTAAACATTTTTCAAAATAAGCTTTATCAATAGCCCTATTATCTGCTTTATCTTCTCTATATGTTGGTACATATAATGCCAACTTATTTGTAATTCCATATTTATCCTTTAACTCTGCCTTAACCGTTGCTCTATCAGCTGTGTAATATTTATTAATTCTCGGAAGCCCAAAATACAACATTTGCTCTTCTGTTGCACCTAAAGACTGTTTAAAACATTGTGACATTTGTTCACAACCCACTAAGTAAAAATCCGTCGCTTGATAAACTTTACGGTACTGCTGAACCATTGTCTTGTCAGACACATCGACTTGATGATCTGTTAATCCAAAGTTTTTTAATGCACCACTTGCATGCCACGTTTGAACAATGTGTTGATTAGAAGTCTTATTATATCCACCTAGTAATAGGTAATAATTA
>NZ_JACYHC010001343.1:0-588 GCF_017152085.1 Staphylococcus sp. EG-SA-2 | reverse complement strand
TAAAATATAGTTGGAATATCTAACAAGCTAGCTTCTATTGGCAGCGAACTATAGTCGCTAATAATTATATCTGACATTAGCATTAATGTAGACGTGTCGATTGAAGATACGTCATCAATGTCTGAATCTTCAATTGATGGATGTAATTTATTAATCAGTGTATATCCTGGTAAACATTTTTCAAAATAAGCTTTATCAATAGCCCTATTATCTGCTTTATCTTCTCTATATGTTGGTACATATAATACCAACTTATTTGTAATTCCATATTTATCCTTTAACTCTGCCTTAACCGTTGCTCTATCAGCTGTGTAATATTTATTAATTCTCGGAAGCCCAAAATACAGCATTTGCTCTTCTGTTGCACCTAAAGACTGTTTAAAACATTGTGACATTTGTTCACAACCCACTAAGTAAAAATCCGTCGCTTGATAAACTTTACGGTACTGCTGAACCATTGCCTTGTCAGACACATCGACTTGATGATCTGTTAATCCAAAGTTTTTTAATGCACCACTTGCATGCCACGTTTGAACAATGTGTTGATTAGAAGTCTTATTATATCCACCTAGTAATAGGTAATAATTA
>NZ_JACYHC010001342.1:0-588 GCF_017152085.1 Staphylococcus sp. EG-SA-2 | reverse complement strand
GTTTTATAAGACAGGATGACGTAACTGAGCAAAGAAATGAGCATTGTCGAATGACATCGTGTGTCTTATTAAAATTGCAATGGGCATAGCATAGGTATATTCACAGTCGATTTTCTTGATTTCTACAGTATCATAATACGTAATGTAAAAGTTATACGACAGTCGATAGTCGATTCGCTTTTTACCACGAGCATTTATTATGCGTTGCTTCAACGTCGACTTCAATTTACTTATAATGAATGTCATTAGACTCTGCCTATTCTGATTAATATTTAATATATTATGCGTGCGTTCAAACCCCTGAGGTTCATCTGTCTCGCTCACGTCAATCCCTCCTATCTTAGTATTTAAACAACGTATATCAACTATGCAACATGTGTTGTTTAGACATACTATACTACTATGTTGTACGTTTGCCAATAAACACGCACATATCATTTGTTGCCTAAACAACATATTGTCTGAAGTGTTGTTTAAGTACGCAAAAACAAAAATGCTTGTCACTAAAATCTATATGTTTTAATGACAAGCTTATTTTCATTCAGTTAACGACTGCTAATATGACATTGTAGAGTATAGGACGTTGAT
>NZ_JACYHC010001341.1:0-588 GCF_017152085.1 Staphylococcus sp. EG-SA-2 | reverse complement strand
GTTTTATAAGACAGGATGACGTAACTGAGCAAAGAAATGAGCATTGTCGAATGACATCGTGTGTCTTATTAAAATTGCAATGGGCATAGCATAGGTATATTCACAGTCGATTTTCTTGATTTCTACATTATCATAATACGTAGTGTAAAAGTTATACGACAGTCGATAGTCGATTCGCTTTTTACCACGAGCAATTATTATGTGTTGCTTCAACGTCGACTTTAATTTATTTGTAATGTATGTCACTACACCCAGACTACTCTGATTAATATTTAATATATTATGCGTGCGTTCAAACCCCTGAGGTTCATCTGTCTCGCTCACGTCAATCCCTCCTATCTTAGTATTTAAACAACGCATATCAACTATGCAACATATGTTGTTTAGACATACTATACTACTATGTCGTACGTTTGCCAATAAACACGCACATATCATTTGTTGCCTAAACAACATATTGCCTGAAGTGTTGTTTAAGTACGCAAAAACAAAAATGCTTGTCACTAAAATCTATATGTTTTAATGACAAGCTTATTTTCATTCAGTTAACGACTGCTAATATGACATTGTAGAGTATAGGACGTTGAT
>NZ_JACYHC010001340.1:0-589 GCF_017152085.1 Staphylococcus sp. EG-SA-2 | reverse complement strand
GCCTACAAAACATGATTGGGATCATGTTGACTTTGTAGGACAAGACAGTTCTGATACAGTGCGCACAAGAGAAGAATTACAAGATTTTTGGCATCATTTAGCAGACGATTTAGTGAAAACTGAAAAGCTGACTGATACTAAGCAAGCATAATTTATAAAGTAAAGGGAGGAATTAATAATGACTGCAGACTTCTTTCAATTAATCGGATCATTATTTAGAATTCTAAAAGAATTATTCAAGTAAAACATTGGCGAGGCCCCAACATAAAGAATTTCGAAAAGAAATTCTACAAACAATGCAAGTTGGCGGGGCCCCAACAAAGAAGCTGGCGGAAAGTCAGGTTACAATAATGTGCAAGTTGGGGTGGGACGACGAAATAATTTTGCGAAAATATCATTTCTGTCCCACTCCCATTGGCATTTACGAAGTTTAAATGTGCAATTAGAATATATGTATAACAATATTAAACACGCGGTAAAACGAAGTCAGTCAATTCAAACTGATTTCGCCCACCGCGTGTTTTTAACATAGCTTAATAATTAATAAGCATTAATGTTCAATTTATATGGTTGTTTTCCAATAATAAAC
>NZ_JACYHC010001339.1:0-590 GCF_017152085.1 Staphylococcus sp. EG-SA-2 | reverse complement strand
TTTCTCTAGTAGCATTAACGGTAGATAATATGCCACCACCCATTTCTAATATTTCAAGGTAAGACTTACCTTGACGTTTTAATGACATCTCATGTTCTCGAGATCCACCAAATGTTAAATGGGTATGAGCATCTACTAATGCCGGAGAAACTACTTTTCCACTAGCATCTATCGTCTCAGTCGCATCATAGTCATCTGTATGTTGTCCAGCATATACAATTTTGCCATCTTTAATGACAACTGTACCATTTTTCACAACATTTAATTCATCTAATTCCTTACCCTTCAAAGGTTTATCTGTTGATTTCGGTAAAATTAATTCTGCTATGTGATTAATTATTAAATCATTCATTATTTATCACCTGCTTTATCAATCATTGGAATATGAATACCTTTTTCTTTAGCTGTTTGAATAGCGATGTCATAGCCAGCATCAACATGTCGGGCAACACCCATACCTGGATCAGTCGTCAATACACGTTCCAATCTTCTTTCAGCACGCTCTGATCCATCTGCTACAACAACCATACCCGCATGAAGTGAATATCCCATGCCAACACCGCCACCGTGATGGAATGAAATCCATGAAC
>NZ_JACYHC010001338.1:0-590 GCF_017152085.1 Staphylococcus sp. EG-SA-2 | reverse complement strand
CGATTGGTAGAGGTGAAAATGAATTAGTTGATCCAACAGTTGTAAAAGATAATATTGCTCCTGGTGAAAATGATATTAAACAAAGTAAATATCATCAACATGCTATACAAATATTAGAAGGTTTAGGTGGTCAAGAGAATATTGTTAATTTAACTAATTGTGCAACAAGGTTGCGTCTAGAGTTAAAAGACACATCTATTATTGATCAACAGAAGATTAAAAACGCCGGTGCAGTTGGTGTTACTGTTAATGGTAAACATTCAACTCAAGTTATTGTCGGTACACACGTACAGCAGGTTGCTGATGAAATTGAAAAACATTTATAAAATTTAAACAGCTAAAGCGCAAATCCAACTTCAATAGGGTTTGCGCTTTTTTTAGTCAAATAGTAGAATGATTTATATCTGAATTTTCAGAAATGGAGTGGGGATTGTGAAGAAAATTTTATTTGATGTTGATGGCGTTTTTTTAAGTGAAGAACGTTGTTTCGATGTCTCTGCATTAACGGTATATGAATTATTAATGGATAAGTGTTATTTAGGTCTTCATTCACATATAGATTGGGAAACTTTGACTGATAACGATATACA
>NZ_JACYHC010001337.1:0-9116 GCF_017152085.1 Staphylococcus sp. EG-SA-2 | reverse complement strand
AAAAGACCTTCAACATGTAGGAGACAAGACGAAACGAATCGCTATTTCCCTTTACATGTGAAGGTCTTTTAATTTAATTGTTATTTGTTGTCAAATACAAAGTCATCATCTTGTAATGCTTCTACGTTTAATGCTAATACATAACCATCACCTTTTACTGAGAAGAAGTCATGGTTTTTAGTTGTTGTATCTAAGGCATTCTCAATGATTGGGTTAAATTCACGTTCCTCAAAATAAGGTTCAAAGCCTAAGTTTGAAAGTGCTTTGTTTCCATTATATTTAACATAGTTTAGCACATCTTCAGTGATTCCAAGATCATCGTATAACATTTTTGTGTATGACTCTTCATTTAAATACAAGTCATTTAGCAATTTATACATTTCTTGATCTGCTTTTTGTTTCTCACTTTCAGATAGTTCATTTCGTAAATGCTGTGCATCTAAACCGGTAAATACACCATGAATAGATTCATCTAAAAGAATTTTACGAATGATTTCACCTGATGTCGTCATTTTCCCTTGACCAGCAAGATATAGTGGATAATAGAAACCTGAGAAGAATAAGAATGTTTCTAAAAATACACTCGTAACTCTGGCCATATATTGGTCGTATATCGAAGCTTCTTTACCCCAAAGTTTGTGATAATTAGCAACAATTTTATCAGATTTATATTTTAAATGGGGTTCCTCTAAAACCCATTCATCTAATAGGTAGTTTGTTTCACTAGATGGTAATAGTGTTGTGAAAATATGTGAATAGCTTTTCGCGTGTATTTGCTCCATCATCGCCATAAATGAATAAACTGCTTTTTTCCTTAAGTCAGTCGTATGTAGCATAACTAAAGGCATGCCATCATCTGCTTGATGTGTATCTAAGCCTGTTAAACCAGCTAATGCTTTTTTAAATGTGTCTTGTTCAGCTTCAGATAAAGTCTTCCAACTTGCAATGTCTTTTGATACTTTAAATTCTGTTTCAACCCACATTTGAGATATATTTTGTCTCCAAAACATATTCGTCATATCTTCTTGTGTGTTCCAATTAACAGCTATCATGAATATAATTTCCTCCTGTAATGTTACTCAATAATTGACAAATACAGACATAGCAGTCTAATCATCTGCTAATTCAGACCAGATGATTAGCTGTTTGTCATTTTCAACATTTAATTGTTAGATAGAACAACTTGTACATTCTTCTACACTTAATAATTTATTTCTAGTATAGTAAAGTGATTTTAATCCTTTATAGTGCGCATATACATATAATCTTGCTAACTCACGTGTAGAAATTTCAGAATTAACATAAAGGATCGTTGAGATACCTTGGTCAATATGCGTTTGAATTGTCGCAATTAAATCGATTAATTTCATCTGATCAGTATTGAATGCTGATTTGTAGTACCACATTGTTTGTGGTGATAAGAATGGCATAGGGTAAAATGTTTCCGCATTACCATAAGTACGACGTTCAATTTGGTCAACGATTGGCATTACAGAACTTGTTGCATTTTGAACATAAGAAATACTTTGTGTTGGAGCAATTGCTAATCTATATGCATGATATAAACCATATTGTTCAACATCTTGTTGTAGTTTCTTCCAATCCTCAGAAGTAGGAATAGCCATACCATCGAATAATTCACGTACTTTTTCGAATTGAGGTTCAAATTCTTGAGTTGTATAGAACTCGAAATATTTGCCATTAGCATAATCAGACTTTTCAAAGTCTTGATATTTGATACCACGCTCTTTAGCGATTTCCATTGAACGTTCGATTGAGTAGAAATTCATCATCATAAAGAAGATATTTGCAAAATCTTTTGCTTCTTCTGACTCATAACCAATTTTATTTTTTGCTAGGTAACCGTGTAAATTCATGACACCAAGACCAACTGAATGTAATTCACTGTTAGCTTTTCTAACTCCTGGTGCATTTTGAATATTTGCTACATCACTCACAACAGTTAATGCGTCCATACCAGAGTGAACTGAATCTCTGAATTTTCCGCTTTCCATTACATTAACAATATTTAATGAGCCCAAGTTACAAGAAATATCACGTTTAATTTCGTCTTCAATACCATAGTCATTAATAATTGAAGTTTCTTGTAGTTGGAAAATTTCCGTACATAAGTTACTCATTTTAATTTGTCCAATGTTTGAATTCGGATGCACTCTGTTAGCATTATCTTTAAACATTAAATATGGATAACCTGATTGTAATTGTGTTTGCGCAATTAAATTCAACATTTCACGCGCATTCTTTTTCTTTTTCTCAACATTTGGGTTTGCAACCATGTCATCATAATATTTTTCTAAATCGATATCGTCTAATGTCACACCATATTCTTCTTTAACTGTATGAGGTGCAAACATATAAAAGTCCTTACCTTCTTTAGCTAAATCGAAGAATTTAGATGGAACAATTAAACCAGTTGATATTGTAGATAAACGTAAATCTTCATCCGCATTTACTTTTTTAGTATCTAAAAATTCTTCTACATCATAATGGAAGATATTTAAGTACACAGCACCAGCACCAGGGCGTTGACCAAGTTGATCTGCATAGCTAAAGCCACCTTCAAGTGACTTAGCAATAGGTAAAACGCCTTTCGCTACGCCTTTAATTCCTTTAATTGCTTCACCACGTGCACGCAATTTAGATAAGTTAATTGCAACGCCGCCCCCAATTTTACTTAATTGTTTTGCAGTTGAATCAATAAAGTTAATTGAATTTAAGCTGTCATCCACTTCTAATAAGAAACATGACACTAGCTCACCACGACGCGCACGGCCTGCGTTTAAAAATGTTGGTGTCGCTGGTTGATATCTTTGTTCAACCATAGCAGAAATAAATTGTTTAGCTTGTGCTTTATTACCATTTGCTAGGTATAAAGCAACAATGGCAACGTGTTGATTATAGTCTTCTAAGTATTGACTTTTATCATTTGTTTTCAAAGCGTAATCTTTGAAAAATTTACTAGCTGACATATAACTTGCAAAATTAAACGAGATTGATTTTGCATAATCAGTGATTTCAATTAGATCCGCTTCACTATAAATATCAAACACATTGAAATAAAAATCGTTGTCTACTAAATAACGTAAACGCTCGATTTCAGTATCGAAGAAGATTGTTTTGTCTTTTACTTCTTCTAAATAAGCTACTAAAGCTTCTTGGTCTTTTTCTAAACTAAAGAATCCATCTTCTCTTCGTTTAGTGACCTCATTATTTAATTCAATATGATTGTACTTTTTCTCTTCCATGGTTTTCATTAAAATTACCCACCTTGTTCTTAAATTCAATAACGTCTTTGTTTTTTCCATGTAACTCAAACTTCATTAATAAAGGGACATTATACTCTTCTGATATCGTGCGACCCGCTTTTGCGAAATTTAGTCCCCAATTTCGATTACCGCTAGCTGCCACACCTCTGATGTATTGATGATTAACTTCTAAAAAAGATTGAACGGGTTCTGGTACTTCTCCAAATCCAATAGTGCCAGTAACGATAATAAACGGTTCATGAACTGGTTCCATACAATTTTCTGCTGTAATCTCAAGCGTATTTTCAAGTTCTGTTCTCTTAATAAAACGACGGACATTTCCAGTAAATGAAAAATATATTATTTTCATTGGATCACCTTCTTTCTTCAACCCTTTTAAATAAAGTAGTCATTCCAATTAAAAAATGCTTTAACAACATGGTTACTATGGTTATCTCAGCATTGTATTAACTATAATGAAGCTACTTATTTTCTCAAATGTAAACCAATTGCATAGATTTATATTTGAGAAAATAGTAGCTTATATGGGTTGAATGTATAAAAATCACTATATGTAGTATTTACATCATTGGATATCTTCCATTTGCTCAGTACATTTTCTAAAAATATGACTATTAATTGATAATAACTATTAAATTTCTGTGTTAAATTACTTTTAAATGTAATTTCTTCATAAATAAAGCATTTGCATACAAAACACAAGATATTGTGTCTTTTTCGTTTCACCAACACTATATTATGTGTTTCATTATACATAAGACACACTATGATTTAAAGTGCCATTTTCTAATCGAATGTTCGTAAAACGTTCCAACTAGGCACCAATACTAAATTAGAAAAACTTGAACAAATTTAAAAAAATTTTTTAGTAGATATCACTTGATTTTTTTGAATCTGTGTCAATCTCAATTGTATCAACAGAAATCAAGAAAAAGCTTATTAGCTTGATACTGAATTGATATTTGTTTTATGTAATAACACAAACATTCATAAAAGTGTAATGCCCTATTATTCCGACAAATAAACACAGAACGTTTGTTCGGTACAGTCTATTATAGTCTTTTTATAGTAAATTTCAACTATTTATGCACAACATGTTGTTTTATGCTAATATAAATACGTTAATTTTATATAAAAGAGGCGATAAAATTGAATCCTAAAGTAAAAGGTATCATTGCCATTTTAATTTCGGCTATTGGTTTCAGTTTTATGTCAGTGTTTTTCAGACTTGCAGGTGACCTTCCTGTTTTTCAAAAATCATTAGCACGAAACTTAGTAGCAATGTTTATTCCATTATTTTTTTTATATAAATACCATCAGCCAATGTTTGGCAGACTTTCAAGTCAACCCTTATTAATAACACGATCAACACTTGGACTTATTGGTGTATTGTTAAATATTTATGCCATTGATCATATGGTACTTAGTGATGCCGATTCATTAATGAAACTCAATCCTTTCTGGACGATTTTATTAAGCATTGTTTTCTTACATGAAAAGGTAAGGAAGTATCAAATTACAGCAATGATAATTGCTATTTTAGGTATGCTTTTAATAGTGAAACCTGAATTTTCATCATCTATGATTCCATCATTAGCTGGCTTATTCTCAGGTATTTTTGCAGCATCAGCATATACATGTGTTCGAGCACTTAGTTCAAGAGAAGCACCATATACTATAGTATTTTACTTCTCCTTATTTTCTGTCATCGTTTTAATACCTTTCACTGCATATACTTATGAACCAATGAGTCAGATGCAAATACTTTATCTATTAGGGGCTGGCTTAGCTGCCGCTGTGGGTCAAATTGGTGTTACTTTAGCATATAGTTTTGCAGCAGCAAAAGATATTTCTATTTTTACGTATGCATCTATAATTTTCACAGCAATACTTGGATTTGTTCTATTCGGAGAATCTCCAGATTTCTATGCAACATTAGGTTACGTCGTTATTATCGGTGCAAGTTATTACATGTTTGAAAAAGCACGCCGAGACGCCAAAATAATAAAAAAATAAATTTAAAGGAGCGCTTTATATGGCACATGGCCGTCAACAAGATGAATTACAAGATATAACTTTATTAGGAAATCAAGACAATACTTACAATTTTGACTATCGTCCTGATGTATTAGAATCGTTTGATAATAAGCATCAAGGTCGTGACTATTTCGTAAAATTCAACTGTCCAGAATTTACATCATTATGTCCAATTACTGGGCAACCAGATTTTGCAACTATCTATATTTCATATATTCCAAATGTTAAAATGGTTGAATCAAAATCTTTGAAATTATACTTATTTAGTTTCAGAAATCACGGTGATTTTCACGAAGATTGTATGAATATTATTATGAATGATTTGATAGAGCTTATGGACCCACATTATATTGAAGTCTGGGGCAAGTTCACACCACGTGGTGGAATTTCTATTGATCCTTATACAAACTATGGACGTCCAAATTCTAAATATGAAAAAATGGCTGAGCATCGTTTGATGAATCATGATTTATATCCCGAAAAAATAGATAATCGTTAAATGTATCATTTAATAAACACACCAATAAGTTGATTTTCCTAACTTATTGGTGTGTTTTTCATTTAGCATACATAATAGGTTACATTAAAATAACATTTTATACCAAAGTACACCAAAAGAATATTAGTACACGAATTAAACAACATTTTTATAGAAACCTATTGCACTTTAACGTCAATAAGTATATTTTTATATTATCTCTAATTAATTGTGCGCGCTTAATAACAGAATATTCTCAATATTTTTATTTTTTTGTGATTTGTTGGAATATTTAGTTGATAAGGCACAATCAAATTTACTTAAACTATTGTATTAGGGGAAGAAAGGATGGGATGTATACATGACACAACAAAACTCCCATGGAAATCAAATTCAAGACATACCTCAAACAGGATTTTTCGGGCATCCTCGAGGACTAGGCGTACTCTTCTTTGTAGAGTTCTGGGAAAGGTTTAGTTATTATGGCATGCGTGCCCTACTCATTTTCTACATGTACTTTGCCGTAACAGATAATGGCCTTGGAATTGATAAAACAACAGCTATGTCAATTATGTCAGTTTATGGTTCATTAATCTATATGACATCAATACCAGGCGGATGGATTGCTGACAGAATTACAGGCACTAGAGGCGCTACTTTATTAGGTGCAGTCTTTATTATTATCGGACATATTTGTTTAAGCTTACCATTTGCATTAATCGGCTTATTCACATCAATGTTCTTCATCATTATTGGTTCAGGTTTAATGAAGCCAAACATTTCAAATATCGTTGGCCGTTTATATCCTGAAAATGATAGACGTATGGATGCAGGTTTTGTTATTTTCTATATGTCAGTTAATATGGGTGCATTATTATCACCTATTATTTTGCAACACTTTGTTAATGTTAAAAACTTCCACGGCGGATTCTTGATTGCAGCAGTTGGTATGGCATTAGGTTTAGTATGGTATGTACTTTTCAACCGCAAAAACTTAGGTAGCGTTGGTATGAAACCTACTAACCCATTGACACCAGCTGAAAAGAAAAAGTATGGTCTTATTATCGGAAGTGTTGTCTTAGCAATTGTATTAATTATCGTTATTGGTGCATTAACTAACTCATTATCATTTAACTTAGTTAGTAATACTGTTTTAGTATTAGGTATTGCATTACCAATCATTTACTTCACTTTAATTATTAGAAGTAAAGATGTCACTGATACTGAACGTTCTCGTGTTAAAGCATTTATTCCATTATTTATTCTTGGAATGGTGTTCTGGGCTATTCAAGAACAAGGGTCTAATGTATTAAACATATATGGAATTGAACATTCAGATATGAAATTAAACTTATTTGGTTGGAAAACAAACTTTGGTGAAGCGATCTTCCAATCAATTAACCCATTATTTATTTTATTATTAGCTCCAATTATTTCACTTTTATGGCAAAAGCTTGGAACTAAACAACCTAGCCTGCCAGTAAAATTTGCAATTGGTACGTTCTTAGCAGGTGCGTCATACATACTAATTGGTATTGTAGGTTATGCATCAGGTTCATCAAACTTCTCAGTTAACTGGGTTATTTTATCGTACATTATTTGTGTTATCGGTGAGCTATGCTTATCACCAACGGGTAATAGTGCTGCTGTTAAGTTAGCACCTAAAGCATTTAATGCCCAAATGATGAGTATTTGGTACTTAACTAACGCTTCTGCACAAGCAATCAATGGTACTTTAGTTAAGTTAATAGAACCACTAGGTCAAACAAATTACTTTATTTTCCTAGGTGTTGTTGCAATTATTGTTACAACAATTGTATTAGCATTCTCACCTTTAATCATCAAAGCGATGAAAGGTATACGTTAATATTGTTGGCCTAATTCAAAAAACAGTAAGTCATTTAAATGGCTTACTGTTTTTTTATAGGTTTCTATTAATTAAATTCAAGATATCAGTATAAATAAAAGCTTAATATGCTCGTTATAGACAGCTATAACTATATTTTCTCGTCCCACTCTATAGACATCAATGTCAGTTATTACCATTTTCTCTATTTAAAAACATATTTTTGGTATTAACAATTAAAAGTGGGTATATATATTTAATGAACCAATTTTTAGAAAGTAGGCTAAACTATGGAAAATAAATATACACATGGTGTCCTCTTTTACCATGAACACAGTGGATTAAAAAATATTAATCAAGGTATTGGGGAAGTTACAACAGCATTAAGTTCAATTTGTAAGCATCTTTCTATTCAATTGAGTGAAAACGAAGGTGACATTATTAAATATTGCCAAGAAATCAAAACTAAAAACTATGCAAAAGATGTAGATATATTATTTATTCTTGGCGGTGATGGCACGGTTAACGAACTTATAAATGGTGTTATGTCACATGACCTTCAACTCCCTATTGGCATTTTACCAGGCGGTACTTTTAATGATTTTACAAAAACGCTAAATATAGCACCTAATCATAAACAAGCTAGTGAACAAATGATTTCTGCACAAGTTGGTACATACGATGTAATTAAAATAAATAATCAATATGCACTCAACTTTGTTGGCTTAGGTCTCATTGTTCAAAACGCTGAAAACGTACAAGATGGTTCAAAAGATATATTTGGTAAATTGAGTTATATTGGATCAACTGTCAAAACACTGCTAAATCCAACACAATTTAATTATCAATTATCAATAGATGATAAGACATATTCTGGCGAAACGACCATGATACTAACAGCAAATGGTCCATTCATTGGTGGTAGTCGTATACCATTGACTGATTTGTCTCCTCAAGATGGTGAACTGAACACTTTCATTTTTAATGAACAAAGTTTCAGTATTTTAAATGATATTTTTAAAAAGCGTGATAGCATGAATTGGAATGAAATTACTCAAGGTATTGAGCATATACCTGGTAAAAAGATTTCACTTACAACAGATCCAGCAATGAAAGTTGATATTGATGGCGAAATTTCATTAGAAACACCTATTGATATTGAGGTTATACCAAATGCTATTCAGTTACTTACTGTCAATGATTTGTAAGCATCCGGAATGATCTTGACCCGATATTATATTAGGTTTGGAGTGTAATCATAAGATTCAACGCACCTTATATTCGTTTTTATTAGCTTTAAGCTATTACCCTGTTTCAAAAACAGACATATAATTTTGGCGCATGCCACTAAAATGATTGATGTTGTATTTTAAATCATAGTGGTTTATGCGTCTTTTTCAAATTCTATAAAAAATCGGATGACGTGTAATCTGCCATAGATTAACACATTCATCCGATTTATAATAAT
>NZ_JACYHC010001336.1:0-590 GCF_017152085.1 Staphylococcus sp. EG-SA-2 | reverse complement strand
CGATTGGTAGAGGTGAAAATGAATTAGTTGATCCAACAGTTGTAAAAGATAATATTGCTCCTGGTGAAAATGATATTAAACAAAGTAAATATCATCAACATGCTATACAAATATTAGAAGGTTTAGGCGGTCAAGAGAATATTGTTAATTTAACCAATTGTGCAACAAGGTTGCGTCTAGAGTTAAAAGACACATCTATTATTGATCAACAGAAGATTAAAAACGCCGGTGCAGTTGGTGTTACTGTTAATGGCAAACATTCAACTCAAGTTATTGTCGGTACACACGTACAGCAGGTTGCTGATGAAATTGAAAAACATTTATAAAATTTAAACAGCTAAAGCGCAAATCTAACTTCAATAGGGTTTGCGCTTTTTTTAGTCAAATAGTAGAATGATTTATATCTGAATTTTCAGAAATGGAGTGGGGATTGTGAAGAAAATTTTATTTGATGTTGATGGCATTTTTTTAAGTGAAGAACGTTGTTTCGATGTCTCTGCATTAACGGTATATGAATTATTAATGGATAAGTGTTATTTAGGTCTTCATTCACATATAGATTGGGAAACTTTGACTGATAACGATATACA
>NZ_JACYHC010001335.1:0-590 GCF_017152085.1 Staphylococcus sp. EG-SA-2 | reverse complement strand
TAGTAAACGGCTACTACATTCGCATGTACTTCGTTTTACTGTCCACGCATGGTCGTTGACTTATTTATATTATAATATAAATATTTTATTTTTCAATACTTAATTTTAAAAATCCCCTATGAAAATGTTGATGAACTACATCTTTAAATCTTATTATACATTGTATAAAATTATATTGCGAGGTACTAAATTGATGATATACACTTTTGGTTGTGTATGCATCTCACCTATCTTTTTTTGCTTTTTTCAAATAAGAAAGTATTAAAAATTAATGCCTATACAACGTTAAAGGAGGAACAGACATGGCTAAACTTGATTTAAATAGTCTTGACGATGAGCACGTAAAATTATTAATAAATGAATTAAAATATCCAGAAACTCATATCGATGTAAATGAATAAAAAACAATAGTTGCTAGTCGAATAAATGAAAGGCAAGAAATAATAAGTTTTAAGTTAGGAATAAAGTACTTCTTAACAATAAAAAGGGATAACATAGAAAAAGATAGGTTTTCAATTTCAATCATTTTCAAAGATACCTATCACACCCTAGTTAGAATAGATATTAACGGTGGTACTCACGATAATCCA
>NZ_JACYHC010001334.1:0-591 GCF_017152085.1 Staphylococcus sp. EG-SA-2 | reverse complement strand
TTATTGAATGTTTAAGAAGTTGTGTATAATGAAATAAACGTGTTGAAATAGTTAGGATGATGTTAGTGGATATCAAACATATGAAATATTTTATTGAAGTCGTTAAGCAAGGAGGCATGACTAATGCCTCCAAATCATTATATATTGCACAACCTACAATTAGTAAAGCAATTAAAGATATTGAAAATGAAATGGGCACGCCCTTATTTGATAGAAGTAAAAGACATTTAATACTTACCGATGCAGGTCAAATTTTTTATGAGAAAAGTAAAGAAATTGTTGCACTGTATGATTATTTACCATCTGAAATGGAACGCTTGAATGGACTGGAAACAGGGCATATAAACATGGGCATGTCGGCAGTCATGAATATGAAGATTCTTATCAATATTCTTGGTGCATTCCATCAGCAATATCCAAATGTTACATATAATTTAATAGAAAATGGCGGCAAAACGATTGAGCAGCAAATTATCAATGATGAAGTAGATATAGGCGTGACCACTTTGCCAGTCGATCATCATATTTTCGATTATACTACCCTAGATAAGGAAGATTTGCGACTTATCGTGAGCAGAGAGCATCGACTCG
>NZ_JACYHC010001333.1:0-591 GCF_017152085.1 Staphylococcus sp. EG-SA-2 | reverse complement strand
TGCCTAATATTTTATGCGCAAGATTGATACCTGCAACTAAGCCGCTAGCTGCGCTTTCTACATAACCTTCAACACCAGTCATTTGTCCCGCAAACTGTATGTTTGGTTGTGAAATCAATTCATATTTTTCGTTTAATACGTCCGGTGAGTTAATGAAGGTATTTCTATGCATCACACCATATCTAACAATATCAACATTCTCTAAACCTGGAATTAATTTAATGACTTCTTTTTGAGCTCCCCATTTTAAATGTGTTTGGAAGCCGACAATATTGTAGAGTGTGCCAGCAGCGTCATCTTGTCTTAATTGAACCACTGCATAAGGACGTTTCCCAGTCTTTGGATCTTCTAATCCTACTGGTTTCATTGGTCCAAATAGTAATGTCTTGCGCCCGCGTTCTGCCATTACTTCAAAAGGCATACAACCCTCGAAATATTTTTCTTTTTCAAATGAATTTACAGGTGCAACTTCAGCTTCTAATACTGCATCATAAAAGCGATTAAATTCATCCTCAGTCATAGGACAGTTTAAATATGCAGCTTCACCTTTATCATAACGGGACTTTAAGTAAACTTTATCCATATCAATAG
>NZ_JACYHC010001332.1:0-591 GCF_017152085.1 Staphylococcus sp. EG-SA-2 | reverse complement strand
TGCCTAATATTTTATGCGCAAGATTGATACCTGCAACTAAGCCGCTAGCTGCGCTTTCTACATAACCTTCAACACCAGTCATTTGTCCCGCAAACTGTATGTTTGGTTGTGAAATCAATTCATATTTCTCGTTTAATACGTCCGGTGAGTTAATGAAGGTATTTCTATGCATCACACCATATCTAACAATATCAACATTTTCTAAACCTGGAATTAATTTAATAACTTCTTTTTGAGCTCCCCATTTTAAATGCGTTTGGAAGCCGACAATATTGTAGAGTGTGCCAGCAGCATCATCTTGTCTTAATTGAACCACTGCATAAGGACGTTTCCCAGTCTTTGGATCTTCTAATCCTACTGGTTTCATTGGTCCAAATAGTAATGTCTTGCGTCCGCGTTCTGCCATTACTTCAAAAGGCATACAACCCTCGAAATATTTTTCTTTTTCAAATGAATTTACAGGCGCAACTTCAGCTTCTAATACTGCATCATAAAAGCGATTAAATTCATCCTCAGTCATAGGACAGTTTAAATATGCAGCTTCACCTTTATCATAACGGGACTTTAAGTAAACTTTATCCATATCAATAG
>NZ_JACYHC010001331.1:0-591 GCF_017152085.1 Staphylococcus sp. EG-SA-2 | reverse complement strand
TTATTGAATGTTTAAGAAGTTGTGTATAATGAAATAAACGTGTTGAAATAGTTAGGATGATGTTAGTGGATATCAAACATATGAAATATTTTATTGAAGTCGTTAAGCAAGGAGGCATGACTAATGCTTCCAAATCATTATATATTGCACAACCTACAATTAGTAAAGCAATTAAAGATATTGAAAATGAAATGGGCACGCCCTTATTTGATAGAAGTAAAAGACATTTAATTCTTACCGATGCAGGTCAAATTTTTTATGAGAAAAGTAAAGAAATTGTTGCACTGTATGATTATTTACCATCTGAAATGGAACGCTTGAATGGACTGGAAACAGGACATATAAACATGGGCATGTCGGCAGTCATGAATATGAAGATTCTTATCAATATTCTTGGTGCATTCCATCAACAATATCCAAATGTTACATATAATTTGATAGAAAATGGCGGTAAAACAATTGAACAGCAAATTATCAATGATGAAGTAGATATAGGCGTGACCACTTTGCCAGTCGATCATCATATTTTCGATTATACTACCCTAGATAAGGAAGATTTGCGACTTATCGTGAGCAGAGAGCATCGACTCG
>NZ_JACYHC010001330.1:0-592 GCF_017152085.1 Staphylococcus sp. EG-SA-2 | reverse complement strand
AAGGCGGTCTGATGGCTTTGGTCATCACACTCATTGAATTAAAAGAACAAAATCAATTGCCTCAAGGAACGATAAGATTACTAGCTACTGCTGGCGAAGAGAAAGAACAAGAAGGTGCCAAATTATTAGCTGATAAAGGCTATTTAGACGATGTCGATGGCTTAATTATTGCTGAACCAACTGGATCTGGAATTTATTATGCACATAAGGGGTCTATGTCATGTAAAGTAACTGCAACTGGTAAAGCTGTCCATAGCTCAGTTCCATTTATTGGTGACAATGCAATTGATACACTGCTTGAATTTTATAATCTATTTAAAGAAAAATATTCAGAGCTTAAACAACAAGATACTAAACATGAATTAGATGTTGCGCCTATGTTCAAATCATTGATTGGAAAAGAAATTTCTGAAGAGGATGCAAATTATGCATCTGGTCTTACAGCTGTATGTTCGATTATAAATGGCGGCAAACAATTTAACTCTGTACCAGATGAAGCTTCACTTGAATTTAACGTAAGACCAGTTCCTGAGTATGATAACGACTTTATAGAATCGTTTTTCCAAAATATCATTAATGATGTGGATAGCAA
>NZ_JACYHC010001329.1:0-592 GCF_017152085.1 Staphylococcus sp. EG-SA-2 | reverse complement strand
AAGGCGGTCTGATGGCTTTGGTCATCACACTCATTGAATTAAAAGAACAAAATCAATTGCCTCAAGGAACGATAAGATTACTAGCTACTGCTGGCGAAGAGAAAGAACAAGAAGGTGCCAAATTATTGGCTGATAAAGGCTATTTAGACGATGTAGATGGCTTAATTATTGCTGAACCAACTGGATCTGGAATTTATTATGCACATAAAGGGTCTATGTCATGTAAAGTAACTGCAACTGGCAAAGCTGTCCATAGCTCAGTTCCATTTATTGGTGACAATGCAATTGATACACTGCTTGAATTTTATAATCAATTTAAAGAAAAATATTCAGAGCTTAAAAAACATGATACTAAACATGAATTAGATGTTGCACCCATGTTCAAATCATTGATAGGAAAAGAAATTTCTGAAGAGGATGCAAATTATGCATCTGGTCTTACAGCTGTATGTTCGATTATAAATAGCGGCAAACAATTTAACTCTGTACCAGATGAAGCTTCACTTGAATTTAACGTAAGACCAGTTCCTGAGTATGATAACGACTTTATAGAATCGTTTTTCCAAAATATCATTAATGATGTGGATAGCAA
>NZ_JACYHC010001328.1:0-593 GCF_017152085.1 Staphylococcus sp. EG-SA-2 | reverse complement strand
ATCAACACATATGTTTCTACACATGTATTGATTGCTATTATTGTTGTATATCCAAAGTTTTAAAACACACATCTTTTGTGAATTGTCTTATCTTTTATAAGCACAAATAAACTGCACCTTAATTATATTGCTAAACTCTATTATCGTAATTCACAATAACATTAAATAATTTTTGATCTCATATTTTCAAAAAACATACTGTTATTATCCCATGAATTTAAAAATATCATTAGTATATAAACGAAACACTTTACGATAAATGATATCTGCAAGCCAAGCTGTTACAAATGGTACAACAAAGAACGCTACTACAATTAGTAAGACACTCAACCAAGCAGAATCAACCTCCATAAATTTAAATGCATTAATCGGTCCTACCATTCCTATAAAACCAAATCCAGCTGACTCTTTCGTTCCATGAATACCTACTAATGCTGATACCAAACCTGATACAATGGCTGTCGTTAATATTGGTAACATAAGAATTGGATATTTCACCATATTAGGTATCATCATTTTAACGCCTCCAAAGAAGACGGATAACGGCACCCCTAAACGATTCACTTTACTTGTACCAATTATCAATACTGCTT
>NZ_JACYHC010001327.1:0-593 GCF_017152085.1 Staphylococcus sp. EG-SA-2 | reverse complement strand
AAGCGGTTTTAATGCTAAGTTATTAGCGATGATATGTAATCGTCCAAATGTCAGACAAGGATTAAAACAATCAGGTGTGTATATTCCAGAGACAACTGTTTTTGCGGCAGCAGAACATCATACGTCTACTGATACGTTGGCATGGGTATATGTGCCAGACACATTATCTTCTATTGCTTTAGATGCATATGAATCATTGAATGACGCGATGCCGATGATTTCTGAACACGCGAATCGCGAACGTTTGGACAAACTGCCAACGATTGGTCGTGTGAATCATCCAGTGGAAGAAGCGCAGCGGTTTGCGAGTGATTGGAGTGAGGTACGTCCAGAATGGGGCTTGGCTAAAAATGCATCATTTATAATTGGACGACGCCAATTAACAAAAGGCATTGATTTAGAAGGGCGGACATTTTTACACAATTATGATTGGCGTAAAGATAAAGATGGCAAATTGTTAAATACTATCATTTCTGGTCCGGCGCTTGTGGCACAATGGATTAATTTACAATATTATGCGTCGACAGTTGCGCCGCATTTTTACGGAAGTGGGAATAAAGCGACACAAACCGTCACGTCAGGTGTTGGTGTCA
>NZ_JACYHC010001326.1:0-9190 GCF_017152085.1 Staphylococcus sp. EG-SA-2 | reverse complement strand
GCATTTGAAGTCATTAGATGCTGATAATGAGGATATCCCGTTCAGTGGAGCATTTTCTATAGAATTTAGATTGTCGAAACAAACTATTACATGTACTGATTATAAGTACGATGAGGACGTGCTTGCATTGTGGAATAAAGTCAATCCATCCTTCGCGCTAAAATCGATGTTTGGTGGATATGATGAATTAATGGAACCTGTGTGTAACACATTTACTGCTAAGGAGCCATTTAATCAACTTGGTGGTTATCCATATTTTGACCAAATAGATCCAAGAACGAACGATCAAGAACTGAAAATGTATGATAGAGTCTTACTGCAAATTGATTCTACAAGAGATGGTAATTCTTCGATTATATGGGGTGATTTAGGTATTGCCAATATCTTAGTGAAATCTACTGACCTTGAGGCTATGAAGTTTGATGATTACATGTATTCATGGGATTGCAGCTAAGAGAATCATAAAAATATATTACTTTAATAAGTGTAGTATCTATAGATCAATCTAGGGAGTGGGACAGAAATGATATTTTCGCAAAATTTATTTCGTCGTCCCACCCCAACTTGCATTGTCTGTAGAAATTGAGAATCCAATTTCTCTTTGTTGGGGCCCATCCCCAACTTGCATTGCCTGTAGAATTTCTTTTCGAAATTCTCTGTGTTGGGGCCCCTGACTAGAATTGAAAAAAGCTTGTTACAAGCGCATTTTCGTTCAGTCAACTACTGCCAATATAACTTCGTAGAGCATAGAACATTGATTTATGTCCCAGCCTGTTTTCATAAGCCACAGCTAATGTGTATTTAAAAATAGGAATACATGAGTAAAACTCATGCATAAGAAATACTAATTTCTAAAGAAAAAGTATTTCTTTATGTTGGGGCCCCCAACTTGCACATTATTGTAAGCTGACTTTCCGCCAGCTTCTGTGTTGGGGCCCCGCTATAATTGAAAAGTTTGTTATAGGTGTATTTTCTTTTGGTTAACTATTGTTAATATAACATTGTAGATTTTAGGATGTTGATTTTTGACTTAGCCTTTGTCTGCTTATGTTAAATGTTCCAGCTAGTCAAACATTGAGTTTGTAATTATTATATTAAGCTAGTTTAAATTTTTTGTGATTTATGTTTTATTCATACCAATTTTGTGAAATGATACAGTGACAGATGTTTATTGATTTTAAAGGGTGATGATGATGGCTATTGTAAATAAAGTGATAATTGTTGAAGGAAAATCTGATAAAAAAAGGGTGCAACAGGTTATTGCAGAACCAGTCAATATTATTTGTACTCATGGAACAATGAGTATAGATAAGCTTGATGATATGATAGAATCACTGTATGATAAACAAGTTTTTGTATTAGCCGATTCTGATGACGAAGGAGATCGAATTAGAAATTGGTTTAAACGTTATTTGAGTGAAAGTGAACATATATTTATTGATAAAACTTACTGTCAAGTTGCGAATTGCCCCAAACAATATTTGGCGCATGTACTTTCAAAACATGGCTTTACTTGTAAGAAAGAAACACCTCTTTTACCGAATATAAATAATGAAAGGTTAGTTTTAGTAAATGAATAATTCATTAGACATCAAAGATGTAACTACATTTTATGAGGAAGACAAACATTTAATCTTTGGTTATACACCAACGTGTGGTACTTGTAAGGTTTCAGAAAGAATGTTAGACATTGCTAATGAAATATTGCAGTTACCATTATTGAAAATAGATTTAAACTTTTATCCTCAGTTTTGTAAAGATATGCAAATCATGTCTACGCCGATTTTATTGTTGATGAATAAAGATAAAGAAGTAAAACGAATTTATGCATTTAAATCGGTGACTGATTTGTTAGAAAATTTAAAATAGTTATTGACGAAATTTTACTAAGGTGTTAGGATTAATACAAATTAAATGATGCGTAAACTCTTATCGAGAGTGGTGGAGGGATGTGCCCTACGAAGCCCGGCAACCGTCTTATATAGAAATGGTGCCAATTCACATAAAGTTTTAACTTTTGAAGATGAGAGAAACAATACTACTATTGCTTTCTCAATTTTTCTATCGATATTGAGAAAGCATTTTTTATTTTATTAAGCAACACAGGGAGGAATCAACGTGATTGAATTAAAAGAAGTTGTTAAAGAATATCGGACTAAAAATAAAGAAGTCCTTGCTGTAGATCACGTTAATTTATCGATTCGAGCAGGATCGATTTATGGCGTCATTGGTTTTTCTGGAGCAGGAAAAAGTACTTTGATTCGAATGTTTAATCATTTAGAAGCGCCTACATCAGGTGAAGTTATTATAGATGGAGACCATATAGGTCAATTGTCCAAAAATGGATTAAGAGCAAAAAGACAAAAAGTAAGTATGATCTTCCAACATTTTAATTTGTTATGGTCAAGGACTGTGTTAAAAAATATTATGTTTCCGCTTGAAATTGCAGGTGTCCCTAGAAGGAGAGCTAAGCAAAAAGCATTAGAACTTGTCGAACTCGTCGGTTTAAAAGGTAGAGAAAAGGCTTATCCATCAGAGTTATCAGGTGGACAAAAGCAACGTGTTGGGATTGCACGAGCGTTAGCTAATGATCCAACGGTCTTGCTTTGTGATGAGGCAACAAGTGCACTTGATCCGCAAACAACAGATGAAATTTTAGATCTACTACTAAAAATTAGAGAACAACAAAATTTAACAATTGTACTAATTACGCATGAAATGCATGTCATTCGTCGTATTTGTGATGAAGTTGCAGTTATGGAAAGTGGTAAAGTGATAGAACATGGACCGGTGACACAGGTTTTTGAAAATCCGCAACACACTGTGACAAAACGATTTGTGAAAGAAGATTTAAATGATGATTTCGAAACATCTTTAACAGAATTAGAGCCATTAGAAAAAGATGCTTATATCGTTAGATTAGTTTTCGCTGGTTCAACAACAACCGAGCCTATTGTATCGAGTCTATCAACTGCCTATGATATTAAAATTAATATTTTAGAAGCAAATATTAAAAATACAAAAAATGGAACAGTCGGCTTTTTAGTTCTGCATATTCCATATATTTCAAGTGTAGATTTCGGAAAATTCGAAAAAGAGTTAATTGAGCGACAAGTTAAAATGGAGGTGTTAAGACATGGGTAAATCATTTAGTGAAATTATAAATGAAATGATTACAATGCCTAATATTCAGTGGCCAGAAGTTTGGACTGCAATAGTCGAAACACTATACATGACAGTCGTCTCAACTATATTTGCATTTATACTCGGTCTTATTTTAGGTGTGTTATTATTCTTGTCTGCTAAAGGTAAGTCTATCGGTGCAAGGTTATTTTATTCTATCGTTTCTTTCATTGTTAACTTATTTAGAGCGATACCATTTATTATTTTAATTTTATTATTAATTCCATTTACAAGTTTGATACTTGGAACGATAAGTGGTCCGACAGGTGCGTTACCAGCCTTGATTATTGGCGCAGCACCGTTTTATGCAAGGCTCGTAGAAATTGCTTTTAAAGAAATTGATAAAGGTGTCATCGAAGCGGCCTGGTCAATGGGTGCCAATACTTGGATAGTAATTCGTAAAGTCCTCTTACCTGAAGCCATGCCAGCGCTAGTGTCTGGCATTACAGTTACAGCAATCGCTTTAGTTGGTTCAACAGCAGTTGCAGGTGTAATTGGTGCCGGTGGTTTAGGAAATTTAGCATACTTAACAGGTTTCACTCGAAATCAAAATGATGTCATTTTAGTATCAACTGTTTTTATTTTAATTATTGTATTTATAATCCAATTCATTGGGGATTGGCTTACAAATAAACTTGATAAACGATAAATTGGGGGGTTCATTTTATGAAAAAATTATTTGGTCTTATTTTAGTATTAACATTTGCAGTTGTATTAGCAGCTTGCGGTAATGGAAACAAAAGTGGCAGTGACGATAAGAAAATAACAGTAGGTGCTTCACCAGCACCACATGCTGAAATTTTAGAAAAAGCAAAACCATTATTAGAGAAAAAAGGTTATGACCTAGATATTAAAACAATTAACGATTACACTACGCCTAATAAATTACTAGATAAAGGTGAAATTGACGCAAACTATTTCCAACATACACCATATTTAAACACAGAGAAAAAGGATAAAGGTTACAAAATCGTAAGTGCCGGTGATGTTCACTTAGAACCTATGGCTGTATACTCTAAAAAGTATAAAAGTTTAAAAGAATTACCAAAAGGTGCGACAGTTTATGTGTCTAATAATCCAGCTGAACAAGGACGCTTCTTAAAATTCTTCGTTGATGCAGGTTTAATTAAGATCAAAAAAGGCGTAAAAATTGAAGATGCTAAGTTTAGTGATATTACAGAGAATAAAAAAGATATTAAGTTTAATAATAAACAATCAGCAGAATTCTTACCTAAAATTTATCAAAATGAAGACGCTGATGCTGTTATCATTAATTCGAACTTTGCAATCGAACAAAAACTAAATCCTAAAAAAGATTCTATTGCTGTAGAAAGTGCGAAAGATAATCCTTATGCAAACTTAATTGCTGTTAAAGAAGGACATCAAGATGATAAGAAAATCAAAGCATTAATTGAAGTATTACAATCTAAAGATATTCAAGACTTCATTAATGAAAAATACAACGGTGCAGTTATTCCTGCTAAATAAATCATATTAATGGCTCAGTAACGTGATGTTGCTGGGCTTTTTAATTTAAACAGGTATTTATATGATATTTAGGAATGAGATGCTATTACGGATAAAGTAAAATCCTATATGCATGCGTGCTACTCATTTATTCTTATTTTTAATTTCACATGGCTAGTGACTAATACATCATAAATCATTAGTGATTCTTTATTATTTCAGTCCCACTCCCTCAAGTTAATGATGAATCTATTTCGCTAGTTATAAAATGACGTCAAATCAATATCAAAAATTATTTAAGTAAAATGTTTAGATAATTTTTCAGTGGGTAAGTATTATATATAACATTTAATTATTCCGAGGAGGCATTTATTATGGCAGACGAAAGTAAATTTGAACAAGCAAAAGGTAATGTTAAAGAAACAGTAGGTAATGTTACTGATAATAAAAATTTAGAAAACGAAGGTAAAGAAGATAAAGCTTCTGGTAAAGCGAAAGAATTCGTTGAAAATGCAAAAGAAAAAGCAACTGATTTTATTGATAAAGTAAAAGGTAACAAAGGCGAGTAATTTTACTTTTTTATTCCTAATACACTGCACATGCCACTTAGTCGGTATAACCATCGGCTAGGTGGTTTTTGTATTAAAAAAGTGGATACCAAAATTTATTAATAATTATTTTAATGTTAGAAAAAAACTAAATAAAAACTCGCTAATGATATCCAATAATATGTATACAAAACGAGACATATATTGCATATGATTAACGAGATACTGAATATATTTTATCACCCCTAAAATGATTATTCATTTTCAGCGGTAATTCGACCTAAAGTCAAACTTACAATAAAACCGATGATAAATACTACTAATGAAACGAACCACATCACGATATTAGTTGGTAAACCTGGAAATACTGCAAAGAGGGAGCCAACAACAAAACCAATGATTAATGCAAAAGTCATTAGTTTATGATGTGTTAGGAAATACTGGATAATTTTGCTTGAAATAATGAATCCAGCAAGCACCCCAAATCCGACTGCAAGTAGTATAGGAAGACCGGTAAAGTTAAGTTTAACAACTTCAGATATTGCTAGCATGACCGTACCATAGACGCCAAATACTAATAACATAAATGATCCTGAAATACCTGGGAGTAACATAGCGCTAGATGCACACATACCTGCAATAAAGTATTTAATAATAAGACCAGTTGATAGAGTAAGCGTTTCTCCAGCATGTTTATCACCATTATTCATTAATGTAATAACAATTAAGATAGCGATACCAGCTATAACCATCATGTAATGTTTAGTTGTAAATGACGTTTTATAGTTAGAAATTTTCAATAAATATGGAACGATACCAATGATTAATCCACCAAAGAAAAACATAGTTGGAATATGGTGTTGGCTTAATAAATAATTAAAAAGATTACTTAGTGATCCCATTGCCAGTAACATTCCAATTATAATGGGGATTAAAAATGTAAAACTTGGCCAAAAACGTCGTGAGAATATGCCGCTAATTGAAGCGATAAATTGATTGTAAATACCTAACAATAATGCGATAGTCCCACCGCTAACACCAGGTACCAAGTCACTCGTTCCCATAGCAAAACCTTTTAGAATATTAATCCATTTAAATTGTTGCATGAATAACTCCTTTCAAACGATTGGAATAAAATCATAAATAGCATCATACCATATTACAAATGTCCTAGTGAAATGATAACATATTTTAAATTCATAAAATCCATTGAGAAATTATGTGCACTTATTATCATTTATATTTTTAAAGAGAGCGGATTAGAGTTGTACTTTAGAGTTATTAAAAATAATAAAAAGGGTTTAAGTTGTTTATATTAAGGTATAAGTAAGTTATAATTAACTGAACGCATTATTACAAAGTCTTTTTGACTACAAATTAAAATTATTATAAACTAGTTAAGAAAACTTTATATTTTACGGAGGGAATATAAAATGGCATCAACATTAGAAATCAAAGACCTACATGTGTCTATTGAGGATAAAGAAATCTTAAAAGGTGTTAACTTGACAATTAACACTGATGAAATACATGCGATTATGGGACCAAACGGGACAGGTAAATCAACTTTATCATCTGCAATTATGGGACACCCAAGCTATGAAGTAACTAAAGGAGAAGTACTTTTAGACGGTGTAAATATTTTAGAATTAGAAGTTGATGAAAGAGCAAAAGCAGGATTATTCTTGGCAATGCAATATCCATCAGAAATTACAGGTGTTACAAATGCTGATTTCATGCGTTCAGCAATCAATGCGAAACGTGAAGAAGGACAAGAAATCAACTTAATGCAATTTATTAAGAAATTAGATAAAAACATGGATTTTCTAGACATAGATAAAGACATGGCACAACGTTATTTAAATGAAGGTTTCTCAGGTGGAGAGAAGAAACGTAACGAAATCTTACAATTAATGATGTTAGAACCTAAGTTTGCAATCTTAGATGAAATCGATTCAGGGTTAGACATCGATGCATTAAAAGTTGTATCTAAAGGTATTAACCAAATGCGTGGGGAAAACTTTGGTGCATTAATGATTACACACTATCAACGATTATTAAATTACATTACTCCTGATAAAGTACATGTAATGTATGCTGGTAAAGTCGTTAAATCTGGTGGTCCAGAATTAGCAAAACGTCTTGAAGAAGAAGGATATGAATGGGTTAAAGAAGAGTTCGGTTCAGCTGAATAATCTTATTAATACAGTATCCATGAGATGTTCATCTATATATGATGAAAATGAACATTTATACGAAATAGTAAATTTCATCAAGTAGGAGGAAAAAGTTATGACAACTGATATTTTGAACATTTCTGAAGAACAACTTGTTGATTATTCTAAAGCCCACAATGAACCTTCTTGGATGACAGAATTACGTAAAAAAGCTTTGAAATTAACAGAAACTTTAGAAATGCCAAAACCTGATAAAACAAAATTAAGAAAATGGGATTTTGATTCTTTTAAACAACACGATGTAAAAGGTGATGTTTATCAATCTTTATCACAATTACCTGAGTCAGTAAGAGAAATTATTGACGTAGATCATTCTAAAAACTTAGTAATTCAACATAATAATACGATTGCGTACACACAAGTTGATGATAATGCATCGAAAGATGGCGTTATCGTTGAAGGTTTAGCAGACGCTCTTATGAACCATAGTGATTTAGTACAAAAGCACTTTATGAAAGATGCAGTAACAGTAGATGAACATCGTATCACAGCGCTACACACGGCATTAGTTAATGGTGGCGTATTTGTTTATGTTCCTAAAAATGTAGTTGTAGAACATCCAGTACAATACGTTGTGTTGCACGACGACAAAAATGCAAGCTTTTATAACCATGTTATCATCGTTACTGAAGAAAGCGCCGAAGTCACATATGTTGAAAATTACTTATCAAATGCATCTGGTGAAGGAAATCAATTAAATATTATTTCTGAAGTGATTGCTGGTGCAAATTCAAATATCACATATGGCTCAGTGGACTATATGGATAAAGGCTTTACAGGTCATATCATTCGACGTGGTATTACTGAAGCGGATGCCTCAATTAATTGGGCACTAGGTTTAATGAATGAGGGTAGCCAAATTATTGATAATACAACAAATTTATTTGGTGATCGTTCAACAAGTTCACTTAAATCAGTAGTTGTAGGTACAGGAGAACAAAAAATTAATCTAACATCTAAAATCGTACAATATGGTAAAGAAACAGATGGTTATATCCTTAAACATGGTGTTATGAAAGAACATGCATCATCTGTATTTAATGGTATCGGCTACATTAAGCATGGTGGAACTAAATCAATTGCTAATCAGGAATCACGTGTATTAATGTTATCTGAACATGCTCGTGGTGACGCGAATCCTATTTTATTAATTGATGAAGATGATGTACAAGCTGGTCATGCTGCATCAGTAGGTCGTGTTGATCCAGATCAACTTTACTATTTAATGAGTCGTGGTATTTCTCAAAGAGAAGCGGAACGTCTTGTTATACATGGTTTCTTAGATCCAGTAGTACGTGAATTACCTATCGAAGACGTTAAACGTCAATTGAGAGAAGTAATTGAACGCAAAGTTTCTAAATAATATTTTGAAAATAAAAGTTTGTAATAGATATAGACTGTCGATATTGGTATAAGACTAATACAACGTCAGTATTTAAATGATTAGGATTTTTATTTAAGAAAGGTCGTGAATGAAGTGGCCGAACACTCATTTGACGTTAATGAAGTAATCAAGGATTTTCCGATATTAGATCAAAAAGTCAATGGCAAACGTTTAGCATATCTTGATTCAACAGCGACAAGTCAAACGCCTATGCAAGTGTTAAATGTTTTAGAGGATTACTACAAGCGTTATAATTCAAACGTTCATCGTGGTGTTCATACATTAGGATCATTGGCAACTGATGGTTATGAAAATGCCCGTGAAACCGTTCGTCGTTTTATTAATGCGAAGTATTTTGAAGAAATCATTTT
>NZ_JACYHC010001325.1:0-593 GCF_017152085.1 Staphylococcus sp. EG-SA-2 | reverse complement strand
AAGCGGTTTTAATGCTAAGTTATTAGCGATGATATGTAATCGTCCAAATGTCAGACAAGGATTAAAACAATCAGGTGTGTATATTCCAGAGACAACTGTTTTTGCGGCAGCAGAACATCATACGTCTGCTGATACGTTGGCATGGGTATATGTGCCAGACACATTATCAGCTTTAGCTCTAGATGCATATGAATCATTGAATGACGCGATGCCGATGATTTCTGAACAAGCGAATCGCGAACGTTTGGACAAACTGCCAACGATTGGTCGTGTGAATCATCCAGTGGAAGAAGCACAGCGGTTTGCAAGTGATTGGAGTGAGGTACGTCCAGAATGGGGCTTGGCTAAAAATTCATCATTTATAATTGGACGACGCCAATTAACAAAAGGCATTGATTTAGAAGGGCGGACATTTTTACACAATTATGATTGGCGTAAAGATAAAGATGGCAAATTGTTAAATACCATCATTTCTGGTCCGGCGCTTGTGGCACAATGGATTAATTTACAATATTATGCGTCGACAGTTGCGCCGCATTTTTACGGAAGTGGGAATAAAGCGACACAAACCGTCACGTCAGGTGTTGGTGTCA
>NZ_JACYHC010001324.1:0-594 GCF_017152085.1 Staphylococcus sp. EG-SA-2 | reverse complement strand
AGTCCCGCTTCGGACATTAAAGGTTCACGTCCATTTTGTAATTCAACAAGTGTAATGACATGATTATTTTGACCTACTTCATATTGTATCGATGTTAATGTCTCATTTATAATATTTAATCCTAATATGTCCTCATAAAATGGCTTTAATTCATTCTTATCTCTCACATTTAAAGTGATACCATTGACAAAGTTTGCGTTACTGTTATGATACATTCAATTAACTCCTATCAAATTCAATATCTGTGCTTACTTTTACTTAAAATTATCGCGAACATAATTGAGAATAGCAACTATAACGCATTTATATGCCTCAGAGAATTTGTACCATTCCTGAATAATTTTTATTTTAGTAAATCGCACATTTTTTACATATATGACCGGTAACTTGGTCATTTTTTTATTCACAAAAAAACTCTCTTCATCATGTCAACAAAAACTACAACATGATTATGAAGAGAGCTTTAATTTATATCATCTGTATGAGTACTTTATACAATTTCAATTATACAAGTGATTTTACAACTTGTTGGCATCGTGGGCATAAATGCGTCAATTCATCAACAGCACCAAGATCCTCTGAATAGTTCCAACA
>NZ_JACYHC010001323.1:0-594 GCF_017152085.1 Staphylococcus sp. EG-SA-2 | reverse complement strand
TTTATCAAATGGTAGTGAGCATTGTATTAACGCAAATTTATGGTGGACAACAAGTAAGTCCTAATACAGAAAAGCTAATTATTATTGCTCGAAAAATACCTATATTTATCTTCTTTGTATCTATTATTGGTCCTTTATTAGAAGAATATGTATTCAGAAAAGTAATCTTTGGAGAATTATTTAATGCGATTAAAGGTAATCGTATCGTGGCATTTATTATTGCTACAACAGTAAGTTCATTAATATTTGCATTAGCACATAATGATTTCAAATTTATTCCAGTTTATTTTGGCATGGGTGTCATTTTTTCATTAGCATATGTTTGGACAAAACGGCTTGCTGTTCCAATTATTATCCATATGTTACAAAACGGATTTGTCGTTATATTCCAATTACTTAATCCTGAGGCTTTGAAAAAAGCCACGGAACAAGCGAATTTTATATATCACATTTTTATTCCATAATAAAAAAAACGAATCACACACGGATTATCGTCGCTGTGATTCGTTTTTATTTTTCTTTTTATTTCGCTTTACAAATAAGAATAGCATGATTGAAAATACCACCATCATAGAACATACAATTGCTAGCCAA
>NZ_JACYHC010001322.1:0-594 GCF_017152085.1 Staphylococcus sp. EG-SA-2 | reverse complement strand
TTTATCAAATGGTAGTGAGCATTGTATTAACGCAAATTTATGGTGGACAACAAGTAAGTCCTAATACAGAAAAGCTAATTATTATTGCTCGAAAAATACCTATATTTATCTTCTTTGTATCTATTATCGGTCCTTTATTAGAAGAATACGTATTCAGAAAAGTAATCTTTGGAGAATTATTTAATGCGATTAAAGGTAATCGTATCGTAGCATTTATTATTGCTACAACAGTAAGTTCATTAATATTTGCATTAGCACATAATGATTTCAAATTTATTCCAGTTTATTTTGGTATGGGTGTCATTTTTTCATTAGCATATGTATGGACAAAACGGCTTGCTGTTCCAATTATTATCCATATGTTACAAAACGGATTTGTCGTTATATTCCAATTACTTAATCCTGAAGCTTTGAAAAAAGCCACGGAACAAGCGAATTTTATATATCACATTTTTATTCCATAATATAAAAAACGAATCACACACGGATTATCGTCGCTGTGATTCGTTTTTATTTTTCTTTTTATTTCGCTTTACAAATAAGAATAGCATGATTGAAAATACCACCATCATAGAACATACAATTGCTAGCCAA
>NZ_JACYHC010001321.1:0-594 GCF_017152085.1 Staphylococcus sp. EG-SA-2 | reverse complement strand
TAACCATTGGATTATTGCCAAGCTATGATCAAATTGGACTTTGGGCACCAATACTATTATTGCTTGCAAGAGTACTACAAGGGTTTTCAACAGGTGGAGAGTATGCGGGGGCAATGACATATGTTGCGGAGTCATCTCCAGATAAGCGTCGTAACTCATTAGGTAGTGGACTAGAAATTGGGACATTATCAGGTTACATAGCTGCTTCAATTATGATTGCAGTATTAACATTCTTTTTAACAGATGAACAAATGGCATCATTTGGTTGGAGAATCCCATTCTTACTTGGTTTATTCCTAGGATTATTCGGCTTATATTTACGTCGTAAGCTTGAAGAATCACCAGTTTTCGAAAATGATGTTGCAACACAACCAGAACGAGACAACATTAACTTTTTACAAATCATCAGATTTTATTACAAAGATATATTTGTGTGTTTTGTAGCTGTTGTATTCTTCAATGTTACGAACTATATGGTAACTGCATATTTACCAACCTATTTAGAACAAGTTATTAAATTAGATGCAACGACAACAAGTGTATTAATTACTTGTGTCATGGCAATAATGATTCCATTAGCATTAATGTTTGGTA
>NZ_JACYHC010001320.1:0-594 GCF_017152085.1 Staphylococcus sp. EG-SA-2 | reverse complement strand
TAACCATTGGATTATTGCCAAGCTATGATCAAATTGGACTTTGGGCACCAATACTATTATTGCTTGCAAGAGTACTACAAGGGTTTTCAACAGGTGGAGAGTATGCGGGGGCAATGACATATGTTGCCGAATCATCTCCAGATAAGCGTCGTAACTCATTAGGTAGTGGACTAGAAATTGGGACATTATCAGGTTACATAGCTGCTTCAATTATGATTGCTGTATTAACATTCTTTTTAACAGATGAACAAATGGCATCATTTGGTTGGAGAATCCCATTCTTACTCGGTTTATTCCTAGGATTATTCGGCTTATATTTACGTCGTAAGCTGGAAGAATCACCAGTTTTCGAAAATGATGTTGCAACACAACCAGAAAGAGATAACATTAACTTTTTACAAATCATCAGATTTTATTACATAGATATATTTGTATGTTTTGTAGCTGTTGTATTCTTCAATGTTACAAACTATATGGTAACTGCATATTTACCAACCTATTTAGAACAAGTTATTAAATTAGATGCAACGACAACAAGTGTATTAATTACTTGTGTCATGGCAATAATGATTCCATTAGCATTAATGTTTGGTA
>NZ_JACYHC010001319.1:0-596 GCF_017152085.1 Staphylococcus sp. EG-SA-2 | reverse complement strand
GCTCGCACCTCGTAGGAAAGACTGCTCAAACAGTTACAGATCTTCGACCTGCAGGGATTATTTTTTGTGAAAATGAACGTATTGATGCTGTTTCAGATGGCAACTTTATTTTACGCAATAAAACGGTAAAAATCCTTGAAGTTGAAGGAACAAGAGTAGTTGTGAGGGAAGTAGATTAATTAAAAGGAGCGATACCATGTTTAGTTTAAGTTTTATCGTAATAGCAGTTATTATAGTAGTTGCATTACTTATTTTATTCTCATTTGTACCCATTGGTTTATGGATTTCAGCGTTAGCAGCTGGCGTTCATGTTGGTATAGGTACATTGGTTGGTATGCGTTTACGTCGTGTATCTCCAAGAAAAGTTATAGCGCCATTAATTAAAGCGCATAAAGCAGGACTAGCATTAACAACAAACCAATTAGAATCGCATTATCTAGCAGGAGGAAATGTTGACAGAGTTGTTGACGCTAATATTGCTGCACAACGTGCTGACATTGATCTTCCTTTCGAACGTGCTGCTGCAATTGACCTTGCAGGACGTGACGTATTAGAAGCGGTTCAAATGTCTGTTAATCCTAAAGTCATTGAAACAC
>NZ_JACYHC010001318.1:0-596 GCF_017152085.1 Staphylococcus sp. EG-SA-2 | reverse complement strand
GCTCGCACCTCGTAGGAAAGACTGCTCAAACAGTTACAGATCTTCGACCTGCAGGGATTATTTTTTGTGAAAATGAACGTATTGATGCTGTTTCAGATGGCAACTTTATTTTACGCAATAAAACGGTGAAAATCCTTGAAGTTGAAGGAACAAGAGTAGTTGTGAGGGAAGTAGATTAATTAAAAGGAGCGATACCATGTTTAGTTTAAGTTTTATCGTAATAGCAGTTATTATAATAGTTGCATTACTTATTTTATTCTCATTTGTACCGATTGGTTTGTGGATTTCAGCGTTAGCAGCTGGCGTTCATGTTGGTATAGGTACATTGGTTGGTATGCGTTTACGTCGTGTATCTCCAAGAAAAGTTATAGCGCCATTAATTAAAGCGCACAAAGCAGGACTAGCATTAACAACAAACCAATTAGAATCGCATTATCTAGCAGGAGGAAATGTTGACAGAGTTGTTGATGCTAATATTGCTGCACAACGTGCTGACATTGATCTTCCTTTCGAACGTGCTGCTGCAATTGACCTTGCAGGACGTGACGTATTAGAAGCGGTTCAAATGTCTGTTAATCCTAAAGTCATTGAAACAC
>NZ_JACYHC010001317.1:0-597 GCF_017152085.1 Staphylococcus sp. EG-SA-2 | reverse complement strand
TTCTCATTCTATTTTATTTTTTACATTAATACAATTATCTATGGCAGATTAATACTGATTTCTAATTGTAAATGTTCGCAATACTTTAATCTAATTGGTATTTATAATGATCCATTAAGAATATATTATTGCATTTTAGTTTTTCTCCCCTCAACTACACTATCCAACTTTTTATTACAATTAGGACAATCAATAGCTTTAGTAATACCAGATTTTATTCACTTTACTTCTCCTATTGTATGGAATTTTCAACAATCTACTTTACCTAGTTTCATAATACTCCTTCTTACATTTCCATAATATGTTTTAAAATTATTCACTTCTAATATAACAAACTTTCTACTCACAAAAAGAATATATGTTCTATTGCATAGGTATGGCATTTTAAATATAAGACATTAATATTGAACTCCAGAATCGTATAAATACGAAACTGATTATAGAAAAATACGCAGAGATTTTCTTAATAGTAAATTTTTATAGAAAGACATAAATTGACTACGCTTCTTTCAAAATCGACTAATATATTTTCATGAAACTTTCGATCATATTAATTATTGAATGAGATGTTTACAATTTAGTAAATAAGCTACTAAA
>NZ_JACYHC010001316.1:0-597 GCF_017152085.1 Staphylococcus sp. EG-SA-2 | reverse complement strand
CATAATCCTAACAACTTGTATCACTCTCATTTAGATGGTTACAATGACATCGCCATTCACCGTTATGTTCAACAGAACTTATGACACACGTTGTATTGAATGAATTTATTTTCATTTTAGGTAGGTATAATATTATTGTCAATATTAGGAATTTTCAGATTAATATACACTCAATCATTATGATTCAACTGCCATGCATATCCGCATGCGCAACCAGTTAGATATGCTTATATAAAGTATAACGCCCATCAAGGTACGTATTCAAACGTGAACCTTAACAGGCGTCATTCATTGTTAAATAAAACTTCTTAAGCACATACTTATTTCACTATGCCTTTTACGTTCCCCTTATACTTTTCTCACATCTTTCTCTTAGACTACTCCCTTACACGCCTTGCTCAATATCTTTAATCATTTCATCTACAGTTATTTTCGCACTC
Source organism: Staphylococcus sp. EG-SA-2 (assembly GCF_017152085.1). Classification (NCBI taxonomy): domain Bacteria; kingdom Bacillati; phylum Bacillota; class Bacilli; order Caryophanales; family Staphylococcaceae; genus Staphylococcus; species Staphylococcus sp. EG-SA-2. Next base: position 157 of record NZ_JACYHC010001316.1, on the reverse strand, counting down.
GTTAAGACAATAGGAACGCCTGCACCTGGATGCGTACTTGCACCTGCAAAATATAAATCTTTATAATCTCGCGATACATTTTGTGGACGATAATAATTACTTTGCGCTAAAGTTGGCATTAAACCGAATGCCGAACCAAATTTCGCATGATACGTTT
>NZ_JACYHC010001315.1:0-9231 GCF_017152085.1 Staphylococcus sp. EG-SA-2 | reverse complement strand
CCCACACCCCAACTTGCATTGTCTGTAGAAATTGGGAATCCAATTTCTCTTTGTTGGGGCCCCTGACTAGAATTGAAAAAAGCTTGTTACAAGCGCATTTTCGTTCAGTCAACTACTGCCAATATAACTTCGTAGAGCATAGAACATTGATTTATGTCCCCGCCTCTTTTTATCGTATATAGCATGTCCCTTTTTAAAATTACAAGCATAAATATTCAGACTCAAATATAGCCACACGCCTAAACTACGGAGGGATGTGGCTGTCTTTTTTGATTGTAATTATGTATCAGATTTAAATCATTAATATAAAGAGGCTAATTCATTAATAAATTTAGTAAAATCTGATTTAGCAATATTTATCCTTAATGAAATACCAGATTCTGTTGCCATGTTTGAATGCCTTAAACCAGAATCAAAATCAATATAAATACAAAGCAGTTCTTGATTAAAATCAATAATTGTAAAATGTAAATCAGGTTCTATAAAATATATTTCAGTAACAGGATTGTCGTAATCCATATGTTTCAAATTGTCCATGTCACTATCAAAAAGTGCAAATTCAAATTTAACTTCTTGATCTTCGAAAGTTGCACTAGTGTCGAAATAATAAATTTTATTATCTTCTTCGATAACTACATCTTTTAAAATAAATGTTATCGATGTTTTGCTATGTAAATAAGATGCATCTCTTAAAATCACTTTAGTGGGCTTCATCGTCAAATTCCTTTCATCATTCATTTTTTCATGTTGCATAATCACCATTACTATTGATAATTCTAGGATAGATACTCATTGTATAATAATTATTCACTAGAACAAAAAAACACACATCAATTTGGTTGTTTCCATCCAAAATAATGTGTGTGTTTATACATATATGATTTATTACTAAACTTCATCGTTTATCAATATTAAATCCATTGATGCGATGTTCAGAGTTAACGAGATTTCTTCTGTCTATTTGCTCTGTCTATTAATACTTGTTTCGCTTGTATTTCCGCTTCATTATCTATTTCTTTAGGCTCAAACGGAATACCCTTACGTTCACAAGCTTTTTCTAACAGATAATCAGTGATTTCGTAATTTTTAGGTAAAATTGGTCCGTGTAAATAAGTACCTAATAAATTTTTATAATGAATGCCTTCTTTTTTATCTTCATCATTATTACCATAACCAAAAGTGACATGACCAAGTGTACCGAAATCATGATATGTTCTACCACCGTGATTTTCAAAACCTACAATAGTTCCAAAAGTATCACTTTCGATAACAATATCTCCTGTTAATCGGTTTGTCTTTGATTCAGTATAAAAATCTAAAATACCTAACCCTTCTAATTCTGTACCATCAGGCGTGATATATTTTTTTCCTAAAAATTGATAGCCTCCACAAATTGTTAATCCCGGCATACCATCTTCAATCGCTTCTTTAAGTGGTGTCTTAATTTTACTTAATTCTTTTGTTGCTAATGCTTGTTCTCTATCACTTCCACCACCGATAAAGAAAATATCACATTCATCAAAGGTAATACCTTCTGTTTCATTGATTTCTACGACATTAACTTTAATATTTCGTTTTTTAGCACGTTGTCTTAAAGCAATAATATTTCCTATATCACTGTATAAATTCAATTTATCTGACATAAAATGATAAATAGTCAATTCATGCATATTATGATTGACCTCCTTCAAACGAACGGTTTAATTGTTCAAGCATAGGCGCTAATGATGTATAGTTTGGTATTGCAACTGTGAAACCTTTATAATCCATAGTCTTTGCCGTTGCTTTATAAATATCACGCTCAACTATAATTGGTACTTCAACCTCTGCTAACTTCAATCGCAATTGAAGTTCTTCTGCTCGTGTACCTGTCACGATGATAGCTTCAATTTGTTGCTTAGATAATTTTTCAAAATCTGCATCATAAATCCATGAAGTATCTCGACCATCTGCAGCGTTATCATTTAGCGAAATAACATACACTTTTTCGCCTTCTAATTGTTCACCAACTGATAAACTTGCATTCATTCCTGCAGGATTTTTAGCTAAATTGATCATCGCTTCTTTTCGTTCTTTTTTAAAGTACTGCATACGACCATTGTCTGATGTATACGTTTCAAAGCCATTTTTAATTGTTTGTTCATTTAACCCTAGCTCTCTTAAAACAGTATATGCTGCTAACGCGTTATAAGCGTTAAAGTCACCTGCAATTTTCATATCATATTTTTCATCATTGATATTTAAATATAAAAACGGTGCCACATCAAAACTTGATATTTCATATTTTGCTTGCTCTCGTTTGAAACCACACTGACAGTGATAATGACCAATTTGATTATAATGAATATAATCGTATTGCAATAAGCGACCACAGTTTGGACAATATCTACTTTCATTCATCGTACTTTGTTCAAATTCATGGGCATGTGCTTTCATACCATAGTACACAATCGTATCACTTGCGATTTTCAAACGACTCACAAATGGATCATCAGCATTTAGCAATAATTTGATGCCTTTATTACTAATTGTCTCTGCAATGTTATTAACCATAATATCAATTTCACCGAAGCGATCCATTTGATCTCTAAAGAAATTAGTAAATACCATCATTGAAGGTGTAACTTCTTTTAACACACGTGGAATCGAACCTTCATCAATTTCGATTACCGCAATTTTAGTCTTAGGTGTTGATTGCATGATGAATGCAGAAGTTATACCTGCAGCCATATTAGCACCTTCATTATTGTGTATAATTTGAATATTATTTGCTTTTAAAGTATGTCCAATTAAGTTTGAAGTCGTTGTTTTACCATTTGTTCCACTGATAAATACAATATCATCAACTTGCTCTGCTAATTTTCTTAATACATCTGTATCCACTTTTCTAGCGATTTGTCCAGGTAAATCTGTTCCTCTTTTACCTACTGCTCTACTTGCTTTACGCGCCAATTTCGCTAGATGGATTGCCGTCCACTGTCTCATGTGTTTCCTCCTCAAATTTCCACTCGCATCATTATAACATGACAAGGCAACTTCAAAAAAGTTTCTCAATCACAAATTGATACAGTGTTTCTAAATTATAATCATTCTCATTTAGATAATTAAAAATGATATTTATTCTCAATTAAATATCGCTAAATGATACATTTTCTCAATTAGAGTGCTAAAATAAGGTGTTAAATTATAATTATTATTATTTACAATTGAGAATGAGTTTGTTATACTAAGTTTAATTCATAGTAATTTTAATTTACAAATAAGAGGTGTATCAAAATGTTAAGTAAAAATTTATTAGAAGCATTAAATGATCAAATGAACCATGAGTACTTTGCAGCACACGCATATATGGCAATGGCAGCATACTGTGATAAAGAATCGTACGAAGGATTTGCAAACTTCTTCATTCAACAAGCTAAAGAAGAACGTTTCCATGGACAAAAGATTTATAACTATATTAACGACAGAGGTGCACATGCAGAATTCAGAGCAGTTTCAGCACCAAAAATTGACTTTTCAAGCATACTAGAAACTTTCAAAGACAGCTTATCTCAAGAACAAGAAGTAACAAGACGTTTCTATAACTTATCTGAAATCGCTCGTCAAGATAAAGATTATGCAACTATCTCATTCTTAAACTGGTTCTTAGATGAACAAGTCGAAGAAGAATCAATGTTTGAAACTCACATCAATTATTTAACTCGTATCGGCGATGACAGCAATGCATTATATCTTTACGAAAAAGAACTTGGCGCTCGTACATTCGACGAAGAATAATTAAACATCACTACAATAGACAGATAAATATCATACGACATGATAGGCATTTGGGTCACTTACAATAACCCAATGTCTATATTATTTTGCTTTACGGAGATCACTAGATTCATTTTCTGAATCATTGATCTGCGTTTTTTCATTTTCAAGGCTAATTATTGTATTTTTAGTCATTTATTTTTTAAACTACTAATGTTAATAACTCTAAATTTGATGTTGAATTAATTTGACCGATTTTAAAGCATATCATCATTTACTTTTTAATCAGAGTTACATCCAAATGATAGATTTCACGTTATACCTTCACGTATAATATTATGTATCGTTTGTAAGCAAATGACTAAAAGTCTATTAATATATACATTTAATTAATTGAAAGGATTGACTACATGATACAAGATGCGTTTGTTGCACTTGATTTTGAAACAGCAAATGGTAAACGTACAAGTATTTGTTCTGTCGGAATGGTTAAAGTCATTGATAGTCAAATAACAGAAACATTTCATACTCTTGTGAATCCGCAAGACTATTTTTCACAACAAAATATTAAAGTTCATGGCATACAACCAGAAGATGTTGAAAATGCACCTACGTTTGACTACGTATTTCCATATATGATGCAATTTATTGCAGATTTACCTGTTGTCGCACATAACGCGGCATTTGATATGAACGTCTTACATCAAAGCATTCAAAATATTGGTTTACCAACTCCAAATTTAACTTACTTTTGTAGTTATCAACTTGCTAAAAGAACCGTTGATTCGTATCGATACGGTTTAAAACATATGATGGAGTTTTATCAATTAGATTTTCATGGTCATCATGATGCATTGAATGATGCCAAAGCATGCGCAATGATTACTTTTAGGCTACTGAAAAATTATGAAAATTTAACATATGTAACTAATATTTATGGTAAAAATCTAAAAGATAAAGGCTAGGACTAAATAAAATACTCCCTTCAAAAGTAAGCATTGTAAAAATGTAAACTTTGCAGGGAGCTTTATTTTATATAAAGTCATATATCGTCATATTTTTATAAGTTGATTGTTCTAAATTACCTACAGTGACACCAATAAGTCGAATTGGTACATCTGGGTCTTTTAAATCGTTATAAAGTAAATATGCAATATTATAAATATCTTCTTCAGAACTAACCGAATCTCTTAAACTCATCTGTTTAGATAGCGTTTCAAATTGATAAGTTTTAATTTTAACCGTTACAGTTTTAGCTGACTTCTGTAATTTATTTAGACGTTCAGCTGTTTTACCTGACAATTCCCATACTTTTCTTAAAATCTCTTCATCATCATTCACGTCTGTTGCAAATGTGCGTTCAGTCCCTACTGATTTTCTTACTCTTGATGATTTCACTTCACTATGGTCAATACCGCGTGCCTTGTTATATAAACCCCGACCTCTTTTTCCAAACAAACGTATTAATTCAAATTCCGTTTTCTCATATAAATCTCTACCGTTAAAAATACCATTATCATGCATTACTTTTTTGGAAGCTTTACCTACGCCTGGAAAATCTCCAATATCCAATGTCATCAAAATATCATGGACATTTTGATAATCAATCACAGTCATACCATCAGGTTTATTCATACCACTCGCTAATTTAGCTAAAAATTTGTTATAAGAAACACCTGCAGATGCTGTTAAATGTGTCTGCTCTAGAATATCTTTTCTAATATACTGAGCAATTTTCGAAGCAGGAAGGTCTGGTCTCACTAATTCTGTAATATCTAAATACGCTTCATCCAATGACATCGGTTCTACCTTATCTGTATAACTTCGGAAAATAGACATAATCTGCGCAGATGTTTCTCGGTAAGCACCAAAATTACTTGTGACAAAGTATCCATTTGGACATAATTTATGCGCTTGTGACATAGGCATTGCTGAATGGACGCCGTATTTTCGTGCTTCATAGGATGCCGTAGAGACAACACCCCTACTGCTTGCTTTACCACCAACAATGACTGGTTTCCCTTTCAATTTGGGGTTATCTCTCATTTCGACTTGTGCAAAAAAATAGTCCATATCTATATGAATAATTCGTCTCTCAGTCAAGTGCTCACCTCCCTACTAATTTTTACTTTTATAACGCACAAAAATATCTCAACATAATTATACGCTGTGTACGATTTTTTTACATAAATCTTGCACTTAGCGATAACTATATTGAGATAACTACAAGTTGTTATAAAATCAATTGCTATTTAAGCATGATGATGAAGACGATTGAGTAAGAAAACATAGGTAATCTGAAATAATTCAAGCAAATTCATTTTGTTGGTATTATCATATTAAAATTTATTATTGAGTCGGCTTTTGATGATACAAATAAATACTATCTTCATCTTGTTGAACATATTTAAAACTACTAGATATTGTTAATGCAACAAGCAGAATATCTATAAAGCAATAAGCGGTATGCATACTAAACATAAAAATAAGTGATGAATAACCAAATACCTTAATTAAAATAAGCAAGCCAGTACTTAATAAGATTAGTGGTGACAGCATAACAATTGAGAATTGCCATTTGTTGAAGCAAGCATCTGCTGTTTGGAATAAGATTCTGTCTTTTTTTATATTAAACATAGGTTTGCTATCTTTTTTAAATAAAAGAAATAATGCTCTATGGATAAGTTCATGTAAAATCAATAAAATAATGAATCCAGCAAACCCATATACAAGATTGATGATGATATTTTGATCGACAACCGCTGTGACACCTAACGCCCACTTATACGTAAATAAAATCACGAATAACGCAATAACAAGTTGCAAGATAATAAACCTTCGCATTTGAAAATTATTTGTCGTTAAATCAATTTTATGCATTACCAACCCTCCCGATCATGACATTCTTATTCTTCTTTAAATATAGTATACAATGTCACATTTAATTTAAAAAGTTCATATCAAGAAAGTAAATTGGCTGTAATAAAATTTTAATATACGACTTCTTTCTTCACTTATTAAGGCGAAATTTTATCTCAAATCATGTGCGCTATTTCAAATTGAATAATGCCACTGTCTCAACATGTGTTGTTTGTGGAAACATATCTACCGGTGTTACCTCTTCAAGTTGATATTTTTCAGCTAATAATAATGCATCACGTTGCTGTGTTGCGGGATTACATGAAATATAGACAATACGCTTAGGTTCTAATGTAAGCAAAGTCTGAATAAACGTTTCGTCACAGCCCTTTCTTGGCGGATCAACCATTACAACATCTGGTTTAATCCCTTGTGCTTTCCATTGTAAAATAACTTCTTCAGCTTTCCCACAGACAAAAGTTGTATTATTGCATTGGTTTATAGTCGCATTTTGTTGTGCGTCTTCAATTGAAGAAGGTACTACTTCAACACCGTATACATGTTTTGCATGTGGTGCCATATATAGCCCTATTGTTCCAATACCACAATAGGTATCTAATACAACTTCATTACCTGTCAATTGCGCATACTCAATTGCTTTATTATATAATTTCTCTGTTTGTTCAGAATTAATTTGGTAGAATGACTGATCACTTATTTTAAATGTACTATCTGTTAATTGATCAATAATTGTATCTTTACCATATAGCGTTATAGATTGACGTCCCATAATAACATTAGAGTGGCTATCATTAATGTTTTGTTTAATGCTTGTCACATTAGGAAATGCATCTAATATCTTCTCAACAACAGCATTTTTTTGTGGCCACTTTTTACCATTAGTTACAAAAATAATCATCATTTCGTCTGTATGATATCCTGTTCTTACAACCAAATGTCTCATTAAACCTTTTTTCAATTGTTCTTGATAAATACTTACATTTAAATCTTTTAAAATAGATTTAACTTCATTCATCACTTCTTGATGTTGTGAATCTTGTATTAAACAACTTTCCATGTCAATAATGTCATGGCTTCTTTGACGATAAAAGCCCATAATAACTTCATTCTGTTCATTCTTACCAACTGGAATCTGGGACTTGTTTCGATATCTCCAAGGATCTGTCATGCCAACTGTATCGTTAATCTTAGAATTATCAAAATGCGCTTTTCGCTGAAACAAATTAATCACTTGTTCCTTTTTCATTTCAAGTTGTGCTTCGTATGATAAGTGTTGAAGTTGGCACCCACCACAACGTTCATAATATATACATGGCGGTGCAACACGATTCTCACTTCTCGTATTTATATTAAGCAACTTACCTATCGCAAAGTTCTTTTTTACTTTGATAATTTTATATTCAATTTGTTCATTAATTAAAGCTTGTGGTATGAAAATAGGAAAGCGATCTATTTTTACGACACCATGGCCTTCATGCGTTAAATCAACAACTGTTCCCGTTTTTATGTCATTTTTAGCTATTGCTTGCAAAATTTTACCTCCAAAATGAACAGGTTAGGAACAAAATTATGCGCTTCCTAACCTGCCATTATATATTTCACTATTTCTGTTTATTCTTCGATTAAATTGTCATCAACATGATCATTATTTATTAACTCTTCATTTACAATATCATTAGGTGCAAAGACATCTATATGACGTTCTAGATTTAAGAAATTCGCTGGTAATTTACCACCATATTCTCCATCTACATTTAGTTGTAAGTCTGTGAATGATGAAATATTAATTGCCTTTGCTTTTTCATAAATAACTTTAGGATGCTTAGTATGTTCTCCTCTTGAAGCTAAAGTCATAATATGACCAAGTTCTGCAAGGTTTGATTTTTCAACTATAATTAACGTAAAATAGCCGTCATCTAACTTAGCGTCCGGCACTAATTTTTCAAATCCTGCCATTGAATTTGTTAAACCTAAAAAGAATAATAATGCTTCTCCTTGGAAAACATTACCATCATATTCAATTCTTAAATCTACAGCTTTCATTTGAGGTAACATTTCGAAACCTTTGATGTAATAAGCAAATGGACCAACAATAGATTTCAATTTACTCGGTGTTTCATAAGAGACTTGCGTCAATTGTCCGCCTGCAGCTAAATTAATAAAGTATCGATTATTCATTTTACCAATATCTACTTTAGTAGAATGACCTTCAATGATGACATCAAGTGCCCCCATGATGTCATTAGGTATATGCAATGCACGTCCAAAGTCATTAACAGTACCCATAGGAATGACACCTAGCTTAGGACGATTAGGCTTTTCTGCGATACCATTAACTACTTCATTTAATGTTCCATCACCACCTGCAGCGATTAATACATCATAATTTTCATGCATAGCTCTTTCTGCTTCAAGTGTGGCATCACCTATTTTCTCGGTTGCATATGCACTCGTTTCATATCCCGCTTTTTCTAATTTTATTAAGGCATCAGGTAATTCTCTTTTAAATAGCTCTTTACCTGATGTCGGGTTATAAATGATTCTAGCACGTTTCCTCATATCTTATCCCTCTACTTAAAATTCATATATTTTAAC
>NZ_JACYHC010001314.1:0-597 GCF_017152085.1 Staphylococcus sp. EG-SA-2 | reverse complement strand
TTGTATGTATTGATAAATTGTTTGTTGATCTATCATTTACGAACCTCATTTCTCATCAATTATAACATCTTGATAAATTGTATGTCTCGAATCACTTAACAACGAATAAAATATAATCTAATATCATCTTCATTCATGAAAAAGCGGGAATGGAATAGAAATGATTAAGAACCATTAACGGTTTATTATGTAATGGTTCTTCCACATTAGCCACTACTATTATGTACTTAAAAATAGGAATACATAATTAGACTCATGCATAGGGAGTGGGACAGAAATGATATTTTAACAAAATTAAATTCGTTTATCCCCAACTCGCATTGCCTGTAGAATTTCTTTACGAAATTCTCTGTGTTGGGGCCCCATCCCCAACTTGCACATTATTGAAATCTGACTTTTGGTCAGCTTCTGTGTTGGGGCCCCGTCCCCAACTTCCATTGCCTGTTGAAATTGGGGTCCCAATTTCTCTGTGTTGGGGCCCCGCCAATATAACATTGTAGAGCCTAGGACATTGTGATGTCCCAGACTCTATCATCATGAATTATTCTCATCAAAAACTGTCTTTCGTCATTTTCGACGTTGAAACTTCAAATAAGT
>NZ_JACYHC010001313.1:0-598 GCF_017152085.1 Staphylococcus sp. EG-SA-2 | reverse complement strand
ATTTAACACATAGTAAGAAAAACAGTCATAAATTGATTTCTAATTGAAATCATCTTATGACTGCTTTTTATTATACTTTACATTTCTCGTTTCGTCAGATTCAAACGTTTTCACTTCGCCAAGCCATTTTTCTTTGTGTTTGCTTTTATTTTGACGTTTTAGACATAAAAAAAGAGACCTTGCGGTCTCAACTTGCCTGGTAACGTTCTACTCTAGCGGAACGTAAGTTTGCTACCATCGTCGCTAAAGACCTTTCTTGACTTGTGACAATCGCTTGCTTCTTTCCTCTCCTTCGGCTCTCGCTTACTCATTTAGCTCTACTAAACTCGTTGCGCTCTTTTCTTGTTTCGTCAGATTCAAACGTTTTCACTTCGCCAAGCCATCTTTCTTTGTGTTTGCTTTTTACTATGTAACTTTAGACATAAAAAAAGAGACCTTGCGGTCTCAATGCGGCTCATCGCATCCATTTTTTGCCTGGCAACGTTCTACTCTAGCGGAACGTAAGTTCGACTACCATCGACGCTAAGGAGCTTAACTTCTGTGTTCGGCATGGGAACAGGTGTGACCTCCTTGCTATAGTCACCAGACATATGAATGT
>NZ_JACYHC010001312.1:0-600 GCF_017152085.1 Staphylococcus sp. EG-SA-2 | reverse complement strand
AAAAGATACCTACGAACAACGCATACACTGGCAGTCTAGCAGAGCATGACATGAATGGTGCAATTAATATCGTTGTTAAACGCTCTTTTTCATTTTCAATACTGCGCGCAGCCATAATACTCGGTACATTACAACCAAATCCGATAATCATTGGTATAAAAGACTTCCCGCTTAAACCGAACGATTCCATAATACGATCCATTAAAACCGCAATACGTGCCATATAACCTGAATCTTCTAATAAAGATATAAAGAAAAAGAGCACAACAATTTGTGGTACAAAGACTAATACTGATCCTACACCAGCAATAATGCCATCTGTAATTAAATCTTGTAAAAATGGTATAACCCCTAGATAATTCATAATCGTCTTCACACTATCTGTAAATGTACCACCTATAAATGCATCGAGTTGATCCGACAAAGGTGTGCCAATCCATGTAAATGTAGTTTGAAAGATCAACCACATAATTGCTAGAAAGATAGGCATCCCTATATATTTATGTGTTAATATCTTGTCTATTCTAGAGCTGAAATATTGCTTATCTTCATCTGGATACGTTACCACGTCTTGCAATAACGTCTCAATATAATGATTGC
>NZ_JACYHC010001311.1:0-600 GCF_017152085.1 Staphylococcus sp. EG-SA-2 | reverse complement strand
AAAAGATACCTACGAACAACGCATACACTGGCAGTCTAGCAGAGCATGACATGAATGGTGCAATTAATATCGTTGTTAAACGCTCTTTTTCATTTTCAATACTGCGCGCAGCCATAATACTCGGTACGTTACAACCAAATCCGATAATCATCGGTATAAAAGACTTCCCGCTTAAACCGAACGATTCCATAATACGATCCATTAAAACTGCAATACGCGCCATATAACCTGAATCTTCTAATAAAGATATAAAGAAAAATAGCACAACAATTTGTGGTACAAAGACTAATACTGATCCTACACCAGCAATAATGCCATCTGTAATTAAATCTTGTAAAAATGGTATAACGCCAAGATAATTCATAATCGTCTTCACACTATCTGTAAATGTACCACCTATAAATGCATCGAGTTGATCCGACAAAGGTGTGCCAATCCATGTAAATGTAGTTTGAAAGATCAACCACATAATCGCTAGAAAGATAGGCATCCCTATATATTTATGTGTTAATATCTTGTCTATTCTAGAGCTGAAATATTGCTTATCTTCATCTGGATACGTTACCACGTCTTGCAATAACGTCTCAATATAATGATTGC
>NZ_JACYHC010001310.1:0-600 GCF_017152085.1 Staphylococcus sp. EG-SA-2 | reverse complement strand
TATGACATGAACCGTGAAATATCACCATTAAGAAAAGCAGATGATGCAGTGACATTAGATACGACAGGCAAGTCGATTGAAGAAGTTACTGACGAAATTTTAGCGATGGTGAGTCAAATTAAATAATCTAATAAGTCATAACTATCTATTTGTAATGTGCAACGCTTAACGCATATACAAAATGAATGTGCTGATAATGATTTACTCAAATTAAAAGGTGATTTTTATTCAATGATGAATGAAAGTTGCCTTTTTATTTTTGGTAAAAGTTCATGCGTCAGTGAATTGTGTAAGTTTTTCAAAAAGTAAAAAGAAATAATAAAGGTGAATTATTAGAATTCCAAAAATAATTCATTACATTCATAAAGCATTTTACAAATGGTAAGAAAATGAGTGTTACAAATCTAAATATTGCAAAAGAAGTTGATTTAGTCACAAAAAATGTCCTATGTAATAATTCGAGAAAGATGCACTATATACGGTCTTCTTACTATTCAAATGTAAAAGTTGCTTATTTGCGTGGCTTTTTGTTTTATAAAAGTATAAAATTTTACTATAATATATCTTGTAGAGAACAATGAAATGACAGACTTATAAAAC
>NZ_JACYHC010001309.1:0-601 GCF_017152085.1 Staphylococcus sp. EG-SA-2 | reverse complement strand
GAAGAAGAATTTAATCGGAAACTACTTACTAAAACAGACAGAGAAAAAAATAGGTATTTTAAATTTAACGTTAAATCTTATTTAAGGGCTGATAGTGCAACACAAGCAGAAGTGTACTTTAAAGCAGTTCGTAGTGGTTACTACACTATAAATGACATTAGAGAGTGGGAAGATTTACCACCAGTTGAAGGTGGAGATAAGCCGCTAATAAGCGGTGATTTATACCCAATTGACACGCCACTTGAATTAAGAAAATCTTTGAAAGGTGGTGATAAAAATGTCAATGAAAGCTAAGTATTTTCAAATGAAAAGAAAATCAAAAAGTAAAGGTGAAATATTTATTTATGGTGATATTGTAAGTGATAAATGGTTTGAAAGTGATGTAACTGCTACAGATTTCAAAAATAAACTAGATGAACTAGGAGACATCAGTGAAATAGATGTTCATATAAATTCATCTGGAGGCAGTGTATTTGAAGGGCATGCAATATACAATATGCTAAAAATGCATCCTGCAAAAATTAATATCTATGTCGATGCCTTAGCGGCATCAATTGCTAGTGTTATCGCTATGAGTGGTGACACTATTTTTATGCACAAA
>NZ_JACYHC010001308.1:0-603 GCF_017152085.1 Staphylococcus sp. EG-SA-2 | reverse complement strand
GTGCAGTGAGTTATGTTTTAGAACAATTAGATGCACCAGTATATGGATCTAAATTGACAATAGCGTTAATTAAAGAAAATATGAAAGCCCGTAATATTGATAAAAAAGTTCGCTACTACACAGTTAATAATGATTCAATTATGAGATTCAAAAACGTGAATATTAGTTTCTTTAATACGACACACAGTATTCCTGATAGTCTAGGTGTTTGTATTCACACTTCATATGGTGCCATTGTGTATACAGGTGAATTTAAGTTTGACCAAAGTTTACATGGACATTATGCACCAGATATTAAACGTATGGCAGAGATTGGTGAAGAAGGTGTATTTGTCTTAATCAGTGATTCTACTGAGGCAGAGAAACCTGGATATAATACTCCGGAAAATGTGATTGAACATCATATGTATGACGCTTTTGCAAAAGTGCGAGGTCGCTTGATTGTTTCATGTTATGCTTCGAACTTTATACGTATACAGCAAGTTTTAAATATTGCTAGCAAGCTAAATCGTAAAGTGTCATTTTTAGGAAGATCACTTGAAAGTTCATTTAATATTGCTCGTAAAATGGGGTATTTCGACATTCCTAAAGATTTGCTAATTC
>NZ_JACYHC010001307.1:0-604 GCF_017152085.1 Staphylococcus sp. EG-SA-2 | reverse complement strand
GACACATGCATCCATTCCAGCAGATATTCGAGCTAAAGAAGGTATTACAGACGGACTTGTAAGAATTTCTGTAGGTATTGAAGATACTGAAGATTTAGTCGATGATTTAAAACAAGCACTAGATACGCTATAAATAATAGCAGCACTAGCATATATTTTAAGATCAACTTAAATTGATTTTGAAAATGCTAGTGCTTTTTTGTGCGATGTTAATCATTCGTGATTGAGTTATGGAGGTTTGGTGGACATTTGTATGGATTTAATTTGATAAATGTCATAGTAGTCTCACAATTCATCATTGTCACATGAATTAATTATTTTTTTAATTTTTTAGAAAATTCGGCAAATTGTATTGACGATATATGCAATTTTACATATAATGCTCTTATTCCTAGTGGATTAATAAGAATTTGTAGGAGGGGCGATGATGATTGAGTTTCGACAAGTTAGTAAATCATTTCATAAGAAAAAGCAAACAATAGATGCTTTGAAGGACGTATCATTTACGGTCAATCGCAATGATATTTTTGGTGTGATTGGATATAGTGGTGCAGGAAAAAGTACGTTGGTAAGACTCGTGAATCATCTTGAAGCTGCCTCGAAT
>NZ_JACYHC010001306.1:0-604 GCF_017152085.1 Staphylococcus sp. EG-SA-2 | reverse complement strand
AGTGTTGTCAATGATTCGTGTAGGTGAAAAGATTTTATCTCAACATGGTCCGAAGCGCCCACTATTACTAGGAAGTGGCTTTACAGTGATTGGGTTAATCTTATTGTCGTTAACATTTTTACCAGAAATGTGGTATATCGTATCTAGTATAGTTGGATATTTATTGTTTGGTACTGGTTTAGGATTATATGCTACACCATCAACTGATACAGCAGTTGCTAGTGCGCCAGATGATAAGTCGGGTGTTGCTTCAGGTGTGTATAAAATGGCGTCATCATTAGGAAATGCATTTGGAGTAGCAGTATCTGGTACGGTTTATACTGTGTTAGCAGCTAATTTAAATTTGAACTTAGGTGGTTTCACAGGTATGATGTTTAATACCTTGCTAGCAATTGTTGCATTTTTAGTCATTTTACTATTAGTTCCTAAAAATCAAACGAATTTGTAAAACTGAAATGAAAGCAAGTTATTATGTACGGATTTTAAAGGAAATTTTGTGAAAGTAAGTTTATCATACACACTTAATGTTACGTATTGACGTTTAATGTTAGGTGTGTTCTTTTATAGACGATAAAAGCTGTGTGCATATTAAGCGAATGATTTT
>NZ_JACYHC010001305.1:0-604 GCF_017152085.1 Staphylococcus sp. EG-SA-2 | reverse complement strand
AGTGTTGTCAATGATTCGTGTAGGTGAAAAGATTTTATCTCAACATGGTCCGAAGCGCCCACTATTACTAGGAAGTGGCTTTACAGTGATTGGGTTAATCTTATTGTCGTTAACATTTTTACCAGAAGTGTGGTATATCATATCTAGTATAGTTGGATATTTATTGTTTGGTACTGGTTTAGGATTATATGCTACACCATCAACTGATACAGCAGTTGCTAGTGCGCCAGATGATAAGTCGGGTGTTGCTTCAGGCGTATATAAAATGGCGTCATCATTAGGAAATGCATTTGGAGTAGCAGTATCTGGTACAGTTTATACTGTGTTAGCAGCTAATTTAAATTTGAACTTAGGTGGTTTCACAGGTATGATGTTTAATGCCTTGCTAGCAATTGTTGCATTTTTAGTCATTTTACTATTAGTTCCTAAAAATCAAACGAATTTGTAAAACCGAAATGAAAGCAAGTTATTATGTAGGGATTTTAAAGGAAATTTTGTGAAAGTAAGTTTATCATACACACTTAATGTTACGTATTGACGTTTAATGTTAGGTGTGTTCTTTTATAGACGATAAAAGCTGTGTGCATATTAAGCGAATGATTTT
>NZ_JACYHC010001304.1:0-9261 GCF_017152085.1 Staphylococcus sp. EG-SA-2 | reverse complement strand
CCTACTTTGCGTACATATGCATAATTTTGACTATAATCTTGTTCTTGTTTCTGATACTGTTCATCTAAAAATGCCGTTAGTAAATCTAACGTTGCCGCTTCAATAACTTTAGTTTCAAATGGCGTTCCTTTATGTAGTTCTAAGTTTCCTTCAACTAAAGCATCAAATGATTGTTTCTCATTGAATGCACAGATAACCAGTGCTTTATATCTTGTTAAAAATTCAGCTTCTGACACCGGTAATGGATCAACAACATTTTGTAAACCTCTTGTTTTAGCAATTGGTAATCCATCTCTTGTGAAAAATAACTCATCTGGTGCCAAAACAAATGTGTAACGTGTACGATTTACTTCTTCTAAATTTTTGATATTGAGTAAGTATCGTAATTTTTCATTTTTAGTAAATGATTTAATATTATCAAAAGGTGTATGATTGTCATTAATGTCATAATGTATTTGGAAACTGTCACGTAGTTCAGTTAATTCAGCATCTATAAAATATGGAGAATGTTGTTCTAATAAGTACATTAAATGAAAATGTTCTGGTTTAATTGAAGACTTAGGAATCTCTCTCATATCTAAGCGTAATTTTGTTTTAGCTGCTTCTTCAGCATCTAAAGGCGTTAACATATCTTGCATTTCATTTTTAGGGTTATGATTTTTAACCATCTATTTTTCCTCCTATAGTAACTTCAAAATATCTCCATCAGCGATTTGATAATCAATGAGTCGATCATTTTCAACAAGTAATTGACCTTTCGTCATCACTTTAATTTGTGTATTGACATCAAATATTGAAATGTCCAAACTATCCAATACTAAAGCTATTAAATTTTTTATCGGTAAATATGCTGGTACTGCTAAGTCATATGTGCCGTAATTATAATTAGTAAAATCAAATGTTACTTTTACGTGCTGATTCATTTTTCGTTCGTCTCCCTTTATGAATTGAAAAAATGACAAATCCTAAAGTCAAAAAAGCCCCTACAGACATCAAAATGTACGGGAATATTTTTTTCTCCTGCTTGTTTTGAATATAGGGGCTTTTATCACTCTCCGAAGTCTTTTCTAAGTTAGATTTGGAAAATAACACTTTTTTAGTTTCATTCAAGCGAGTCGAGTGACTCGCTTGATTTTGAAACATATCATTTTTTATTTGTTGTTGTCGTTCTTTTTTCTGCTTAGCAATCGCGTCGTTGACTTCTTTACTATCTTTATTAAATAGCGTTGTATCATATTGATTTAAATCATTATTGATTCGCTTTTCCTCTTCTTGTTGCACATCAATATTAAGTCCGCCATTATTGCTAGATGCTGTTAAAAAAGTTAAAGCAATCACGCTATTCATCAACATTAGATTAATCTCTCTTTCTTAAAGTGTTTTATAAACATGTTCAGTACAAAACCAATAATCACAAGTACTGTTAATATTACTAGTGCCAAGCCTATAGGATGCTCTGCATTTAAATAATTGAAGAACATGTTATCGATATAAGACAATGGTGAAATTTTATTAGTCACACCTTGTCCAGCCGCTTTCAAATTATTCATAGCTACAAAGTATAGACCCAATGCAGCAATCATTAAGAACATACCGATAGATTTTACCTGTCTTAGTAAATACGTATTAATAAGTACAAAGACCATCATAGTTAAAATCACCATTAAGATGAATTTCGCTCTATAGCCAGCTAATACATGGAACTTATTCATTGCAATTAAACCGACAATTAATCCTTCTACCAAACCAGTTGTACCAATAACACCTGACGTAATGACATTATTCCAAAGATGGTTTTTACTACTATAATCATCTTTAATGAAATTCATTTGACCTTTGGCACGTTCATAACTATAGAAAATATATGCTGTAATCATTGATAGTAAATACATCAATAATACGAATAATGTCGGTGAAATCACCTCTGTATTACCATTATTAGCTAAAACATTTTCTAAGTTTTTCTTTTGAACCGGATTACTCATAAATGCTTTTAATGCTTGGTTTTGTCTGTCGCCATCTTTAGAATTTTGTAATACTTTTTTAAACTCTTTAGCGAATAACTCATTATCTTTATCGTTTTTAGCCATTTGACGGTTCAAATCATTCGCTCTTACGCCTAATGCTCGACCTGTCGCATGTAGTTTATTCACATTATTATCTAATTGATTTAATTGTCCACTAACTGAATCTGCAATTGTTTTTGATTCTTGTGTATCAGATAGCAATTGCGTGCTCTTTTCAGAAATTCTGCTAATTTCTTTATCTAAGTTAGAAGACATTGTGTTGAATTCATCATTTTTGCCTTTGTCAATTTTTGGTTCTTGTGGTTCTTCAGCAAAAGTCTTTTTAACGTTTTCTAACTGATCAATCAGCTTAGAAATATCTTCTTTATTTTTTGTTGTATTCTTTTTGTTATTTAAAATGTCATCAATCAGTTTGTCTGAGTTTTCTTCCATTGAATCAATTTGATGTAACACAGCTACTTTATCGTCTTTGAAACTTTCCATGTCATTGATAACTTGGTCAACCATCATATCAATTAAACGTTTGTTGTCGAATGGTTTATCTTCTCTGCCTTTTGTATCTGTGTACATTTTATAATGCGCATCAAACCTAGATAATGCACTCAATTGCTGGCTTAATGCATCTTTCGATAAGCGACCATCAAGGTTATGATTCAATGTTACATCCACAACACTCGTTGTTTTCTTATCATTTGGTTCATCTTGACGATTTGCTTGTCCAAATAACAATTGTAAATGCATTGTTTTATCTTTTAAGAAATCTTTCTCAGCATCCTTTTTCAATTTAGCAACGCCATTGACTTCAACTTTATATTCCTTGTTAGATGTATCGAGTTGAACACTTTGATCCTTAATGTCATATTTTTTACCATTAATTTTAATGTCGCCTTCAAAGTTAAAATGAGGATCTGTTGCAACAGTTAATTGATTAATATCATTACTTTTAATCGTTTCAGTACGTTGCACTTTGACACCATCATTAATCAAACTACTTGTGTCTTGCGCAACTTGGTTATCGTAATCTGTTAAATTAATGTGTTCTGCTAACGGTTTTTTCAAATTATATTCGTTTTTATAACGTTTTGCTTCTTTGACAATTGCTTCGTATTTATTAGCTTCATCCTCATTTAAACCTGCAGCTATAAAGTCTTGTTTAGACATGTTATAGATAAATGTTGTATCTGTATCAGGTTCTTTGACAATATCATCATGAAGTTGTTTCTCTAAGTTTTCAGCGAATTGAGCATTGTTCATTTTAATGCTATTTAGCGCATCTTGTAAGTCTTTGTTATTTGCAAGCTCATCTTGCAGCGATTCTGTTAATTGCTTACGATAGTCTTCAATCATACCTTTTGAAAATGGTGACTCTTGTGATTGAATGATTTCTCTTAATTTATCTAAGTTTTCTTTAACAGTTTGTTTATATTCTTCTTTACCTGTATCTTGCATACTTGATTGTTGATCAATTTGGCTGTCCATCTGTTTTAATGCATTGATATAGTTATCAAGTTCCACACTATCTTTTTGCGATTTATAATCTTGTAACATTTTATCCATCGCTGTATTGTGCTCGTCAAATAATGAATTTTGTTTTTCAATTAAAGTCGAAACATTATAATCTGTGTTCACCCTGAACGTATCTGAATTCGCACTCAATAATGATTTATTGTATGTTTGGAACCATTTTGTAATGTCTTTGTTTGCAGAAATTGAATTTACAAGCGTATCTGTAAATAATTCCGGGAAGTCGTTAATTGGATTTAATAAGTAATTCGAGAATTTACTATTCACACCATGTTCACGCGTCATAATAGCGCCAACATTTTTTTGTGCATTATGTAAATTATCAATGATGCTTGTTAAATAAATTTCGACTAAGTTTTTGTTAAAGTCGTTAAGTACATTACTTACAACTTTTTCTGTGTTTTTAGCTACTTCTTCTTTTTGTCCTACAGCTGTTTTATACTGTAGCGATATTTTCGATGGTGTTTTAGCGTCTAATTGCATTGCCAATTTTGAAAAGTTTTCTGGGATAACAATCATGACTTGGTATCCACCATTTTTCAAACCAGACTCAGCAACGTTTCTTGTTACTGTTTCAAATTTATAGTTTTTCTCATTTGCTAACCTTTTAATAAATGCTTGACCCAGCTCAACTTTTTTACCATTATATGTCGTTGGTTGATCCTCGTTAACAATTGCGATATGTATTTTATTATTTTTATTACTTACACTTTGGGATCCTTTTTCTGATTGATCTCCATATTTTGTTTGAACAAAAAATATCATACTAACTATGGCAATTATAATAATTAAAGTGACAATTAATGCATAAATCCAATTTTTCTTTTTCATGCTTATTTCCTTTCAGTTGTTTTCTTAAAAAATGATAAGCAAAGCCACATTAGAAAATGTGACTTTGCCAATTTCAGAATGCTTATTGCAAACCGAAATTATTAGAAAGTTGTTGGTCTTGTTCTTGAACGGCATCAGCAGTGCTATTCAATTGTTGTTTAATTTCTTCTAATAATTGTGCAAATTTTTCTACTTTAGGACTAAGTTGTTGGAATTGCTCTTCGAAACGGCTGAAAGCTTGACCTTCCCAGTTCGCTGCAATTTCACCTTGTGCACGTGTTAAATCAGATAAAATTTGACGGATTTGGTCTGAACCTTGCCCGTAAGATTGCGATTTTGCTCTGATTTCCTCTGGACTCATCTTAATCATTGCCATAACTAGAAACCTCCTGAATATTTTAAGTTTATCAAAACTTTTTAGGGACACTATTTTTTGAAAAAGTGCTCCTTACTCAAATAATATATAAATTATTAGTATATGTATATAGTTTTTTAAGTATTTTTAGCTTTTTTTAAATAAATATATTGAATATACCCATATATTTTTAATTAACCATTCATTTTTGTAATATAAATGTGTATACTAAAATTAAATTAAATACATAAAGGATTAAATGGTTATTATGAAGAAAACAATTTTACTGACGATGACAACTCTTACTTTATTTAGTATGTCGCCTAACTCGGCTCAAGCATATACGAATGATAGCAAAACATTAGAAGAAGCAAAGAAAGCACACCCAAACGCACAGTTCAAAGTGAATAAAGACACCGGCGCGTATACTTATACATATGACAAAAACAACACGCCAAACAACAATCATCAAAACCAGTCACGTACAAACGACAATCATCAACACGCAAATCAACGTGATTTTAACAACAATCAGTACCATTCTTCATTAAGTGGTCAGTATACGCACATTAATGACGCAATTGATTCACACACACCGCCTCAAACGTCACCAAGCAATCCTTTGACACCAGCAATACCGAATGTCGAAGACAATGACGATGAATTAAATAACGCTTTTTCAAAAGATAACAAAGGGCTTATTACAGGCATCGATTTAGACGAATTGTATGACGAATTACAAATCGCCGAATTTAATGACAAAGCAAAGACTGCTGACGGTAAACCTTTAGCATTAGGTAACGGTAAAATCATTGATCAGCCTCTTATCACAAGTAAGAACAACTTATATACTGCTGGACAATGTACATGGTATGTCTTTGATAAACGTGCCAAAGATGGACACACGATTAGTACATTTTGGGGAGATGCTAAAAACTGGGCAGGCCAAGCTTCAAGCAATGGCTTCAAAGTAGATAGACACCCAACACGAGGATCAATTTTACAAACAGTAAATGGTCCATTTGGTCATGTAGCCTACGTTGAAAAAGTTAATATTGATGGAAGTATTCTAATTTCAGAAATGAACTGGATTGGTGAATATATCGTTTCATCAAGAACCATCTCTGCTTCAGAAGTTTCATCATATAATTACATCCATTAAATTAATCATGACATCAATAAAAAGCGACCAGTTCGCAGTTTACAATTCGTAACACTGCAAAATTGGTCGCTTTATTTTGTATGTTATTCGATTATTAAATATGATGTTTACCTTCAAAATTGCAATAACTTGTCACCTTAAAGTTAACCGACATTTTTCAAGAATCATTATGTAATCAAACTATTTTTTGTAGTTTATTAGATTTTCAATAACTTATTAAACATTATTATAACTAAAATTCTATTAATTTAAACAAAATTTAAAATAAACCATTTAATAAAATGTATTGTTCTGATATGATTAACTCATAAATAATTGGGAGGAAGCAAAATGTCTAAAAAGTTAAAAATTATAATTCCTATTATTATTGTCTTATTATTAATAGGTGGAATCGCATGGGGAGTTTATGCATTTTTTGCAAACACACCGAAAAATACATACTTAAAAAGCGAACAACAAACTGCAAAAATGTATAAAGATTATTTTAATGACCGTTTTGAAAATGAAGTGAAGTTCCAAGAAAAGATGAAAGATAATTCGTTTTTATCTTCATTAGAATTAAGCGCAGATGCATCAGATGAAATTGTTAAGGGGCTTGGTATTCCTAAATCTGTTGTTAATGCTTCGAAAATTAAAATGTCATATGGACATGATCCTAAAAAAGAGAAATCAATGATTAATCTTGAACCAACAATCGCAGACTCTGCATTAGGGAAATTCCAGTTAGCTGCAGATAAAGATAAGCATTATTTCGAATCACCATTATTTAAAGGGAAATATAGTGTTAATAATTCTGATTTATTATCAACGTATTCAAAACTTACAGGTGAAGATGAAGAAACAGCAAAAGAAAATGGTATTACAAACCAACAACTAAATTTAAATACTCTTTTTAGTAATGCTCAAGCACAACAAAGTGACTACAGCAAAATTGCCGAAAAATATTCCGAACTTATTGTCGACAAATTAGATGACGATAATTTTGATAAAGGTAAAAAAGAAGAAATTAAGGTTAATGGTGAAAAGTACAAAGTTAGACCTGTCACGTTAACACTTAGCAGAGCTGACACTAAAAAAATTACATTAGCTGTATTAGAAGAAGCTAAAAAGGATAAAGACCTTAAAAAATTAATGGAAGAACAAGGTGCTACAAAAGACTATGATAAGGACATCAAAAAAGCAATTGACGATGTCAAAGAAACTAAAAAGGATGAATTTGCTAAAATTCAATCTAAAATTTATACCGAAAAACATACGATTGTAAAACGAGAAATTACTATTACAGACAAAGAAAATAATAAAACTAAAATCAAAGGTACTAATACTTTAGAAGACGATAAGTTAAAACTAGATTACGCACTTGATTTCGATCAAGATAAATACACGTATGCTGAAGCGAAATATACAATTAAAGGCGTATCTTCTAAGGAAAAAGACAATAAATACAGCGATAAATACGAATTTGGTAAAAAGACAGAATATGATGAATCAAAAATCAAATTAGATAACCAAGAAAAAGTAGATGGCACAAAACGTCAAGATAAAGGTAAAATCACTGTCGCATTAGATAAATATAGCGACGAAAATGAATTCACTTTTGAAAATAATATAGATTCTGACGTAAAAAATAACACTCAGAAATCTACGTTAAATATCGGCATCAAATATGCTGAAGAACCAATTAATTTCATTTTAAAATCTAGCACAAAATTGAAAGCAGATATTGATTTTGATGATAGTGGTGCGAAAGATTTCAATAGTCTATCTTCAAAAGACCGTGAAAAACTTGAAAAAGAAATCGAAAAAAATGGCGGCAAAATGTTTGAATCAATTTTAAAAAAGGCATCTAAATAACTAAAATATAAAAATAAGATTGAAAGGTCATCTTGCCTTTCAATCTTATCATTGGAGGAGTGGTTAAATGAAAACAATACATTTGTTTCGCATCTACCACTCTTTTTTATTGAAAAAGTGGTATTTGATTATCTATTTACTATTTATCTTAGCGGCACTCCTTATTACATTAACGACGATCCAACATGTAACAGAAGATGACAATCATTTTAATATAGGTGTCGTAGATAAAGATCAATCAAGTGAAACGAAATTAATCTTAAACTCTATTGGTAAAGGGAGTAACCTAGGAAAAAATGTAAGCATTAAAGCATATGATGATAAGCAAGCACATACTTTGTTAAAAAAACATAAACTTCAAGGCTATTTTGTTTTTGATAAAGGTATGACCAAGGCATTTTATAAACAAGGCGAACTACCAATTTCAGTATATACATATGATCAACAATCCATGAAAAGTGTCGTGCTATCTCAGCTAACAGATTCTGTTTACCAACGTCTTATGCGATCAATGGGTGGCATCTTAGCTTTTCAAGACTTAGCACCGAAAGCATCACATTCTGACAGTATCAATGTTATGACTGATTTGCTGATTACAGGATTAAACCGTTCAGGTGCATTTAACTTAGAACCGATTCATTTATACGATACGGGCAGTTATTATGCAATTACAGGTTTTTTAACAACGGTATTCATCTTTGCACTATCTTTATTTACAGTTTTGAAAATGAATCAAGATACTGTATTGAAAGCGCGATTGAAAATGTTTCATTTTTCTAAAGAGCGTTTATTAATCATTCGTGTGTTGATTACATGGTTTTATACTATGTTATGGAGTATCGTTGGTGTAGTTTGGATTGTGTTCAGTATTCCGAATACCTTTGAATTATATAATTGGCCAACGTTAGCCATTCATTTAAGCTATTATGTTACCTTTTTAATACTGTGGTTATTACTCATCGAACTTTTAACAACAGGCTTGTTGAATAGTATTAGTAAAGTCATATTAGCTATTGTCATCCTGGTGTTATCTGGTTTAACAATACCTACGATTTTTTTACAACATATAGCAAATGGCGTTTTCAATATTCAACCGTTCGCAGTTGTAACAAATCAATTGTTAGAAATTATTTTAAACAACTACATTTTAGAACTGCACCCTAGTTTCTATCTTAGCTTCATCGCACTTTTGATAATTAATTTAGCTGTATTGGTTTGGAGGTATCGTCAATGAAGCCTTATATACAACTTGTTTTGTTCAAGCAATGGTTACAATACATCTTGCTCGTAACAACCATTGTCATCGCACTCGTACTTATTGGTATCGGTTACCGTGTAGCACATGACAACTTCAAAATACCGATTACCATTCAAGATTTAGACCAAACCACTGCATCAAAATCATTCGTCAATAAAATTAAACAATCTGACTATGTAACTATTAAAAAAGTCGATGAAGATGAAAGCTATATTGAAGATGATGTTACTAAAAAGGAAGCTATTTTAAG
>NZ_JACYHC010001303.1:0-604 GCF_017152085.1 Staphylococcus sp. EG-SA-2 | reverse complement strand
CTTACTTAAATAAAGATCATGGTACGAATAAAGATAAGCAAGCTGTTGAACAAGCAATTCAAAGTGTAACGTCTACTGAAAATGCTTTGAACGGTGACGCGAACTTACAACGCGCTAAAACTGAAGCAACACAAGCTATCGATAACTTGACACATTTGAATACACCACAAAAAACAGCATTAAAACAACAAGTGAACGCTGCGCAACGTGTATCAGGTGTAACTGATCTGAAAAATAGTGCTACATCACTTGATAATGCGATGGATCAATTAAAACAAGGAATTGCTGATCATGACACAATTGTTGCTGGTGGTAATTACACTAACGCAAGTCCTGATAAGCAAGGTGCTTATACTGATGCATATAATGCTGCGAAAAACATTGTAAATGGTTCACCTAATGTGATTACAAATGCAGCAGATGTTACTGCGGCAACACAACGTGTCAATAATGCTGAAACAAGTTTAAATGGTGATTCAAACTTAGCAACTGCGAAGCAACAAGCTAAAGATGCATTACGTCAAATGACACATTTATCTGATGCACAAAAACAAAGTATTACTGGTCAAATTGATAGCGCGACACAAGTAACTGGTGTACAAAG
>NZ_JACYHC010001302.1:0-604 GCF_017152085.1 Staphylococcus sp. EG-SA-2 | reverse complement strand
CTTACTTAAATAAAGATCATGGTACGAATAAAGATAAGCAAGCTGTTGAACAAGCAATTCAAAGTGTAACGTCTACTGAAAATGCTTTGAACGGTGACGCGAACTTACAACGCGCTAAAACTGAAGCTACACAAGCTATCGATAACTTGACACAATTGAATACACCGCAAAAAACAGCATTGAAACAACAAGTGAATGCTGCACAACGCGTATCAGGTGTAACTGATCTGAAAAATAGTGCTACATCACTTAATAATGCGATGGATCAATTAAAACAAGCAATTGGTGATCATGACACAATTGTAGCTGGTGGTAATTACACTAACGCAAGTCCTGATAAACAAGGTGCTTACACTGATGCATATAATGCTGCGAAGAATATCGTAAATGGTTCACCTAATGTGATTACAAATGCAGCAGATGTTACTGCGGCAACACAACGTGTCAATAATGCTGAAACAAGTTTAAATGGTGATACAAACTTAGCAACTGCGAAGCAACAAGCTAAAGATGCATTACGTCAAATGACACATTTATCTGATGCACAAAAACAAAGTATTACTGGTCAAATTGATAGCGCGACACAAGTAACTGGTGTACAAAG
>NZ_JACYHC010001301.1:0-605 GCF_017152085.1 Staphylococcus sp. EG-SA-2 | reverse complement strand
TCTCGTTTACGATAAAGATAAAGTCATTCAAATATGGCCAGAATTTGATATTGATGGTGCGGTCGAGTTGCAATATACATTTAGATTGATTCAGACTGGCGCTGATGGTGCATTAATTGAACAAATCATATTAACTGATGATATGTTAGACAGTCCTTTAGAGATACCTGCGAAACCATTTGATGCTTATATAAGTGTAACTGTTAAGGCGCGTGGGAACGGGACGGTACATTTAGGACCTATACACAAACGATGGTCTAGATTAGACATGGGTCAATTTTTACTTGGTGGTAGTCGTTTCGTAGATAGTCAACGACAGGAATTTATTTATTATTTCCACCCTGGTGATATGAAACCGCCACTAAACGTATATTTTAGTGGTTATCGAACAGCGGAAGGTTTCGAAGGATATTATATGATGAAACGTATGAATGCACCGTTTTTACTTATCGGCGATCCTCGTGTTGAAGGTGGTAGCTTTTATATCGGTTCATCTGAATATGAACAAGGTATTATCAATGTTATTGACGAGACATTAGAAAAGCTGAATTTTAAATCACATGAATTAATATTATCTGGTTTATCTATGGGTTCATTTGGTGCCT
>NZ_JACYHC010001300.1:0-605 GCF_017152085.1 Staphylococcus sp. EG-SA-2 | reverse complement strand
CCAACTGTAAACCGCGACATTATAGAGCCAATCACTAGCCTATCTCAGAATCACCAACGAATCCTTCATTATTAAGGAATCTAGGCATCTTTACGGCGTGGTTCTAATCGCATCTTTTTCAATCTAAGTGCGTTTGTGACAACACTTACTGAACTTAGTGCCATTGCAGCACCAGCAACCCATGGCGCAAGTAAGCCCAATGCAGCTATAGGGATACCGGCAATATTATAGCCGAATGCCCAAAATAGATTTTGACGAATATTACGAATGGTTGCTTTACTTGCATAAATGGCTTTAGGAATAAGCATCAAGTCGCCACCAAGAATAGTAATATCAGCTGCTTCAATGGCAACTTCTGTACCTGTACCAATGGCGATACCGATATCAGCTTTAACTAATGCAGGTGCATCATTTACACCGTCACCAACCATCGCAACCTTCTTACCTTGTTGCTGTAGTTTCGCAATTTGTGCAGCTTTTTCTTCTGGTAAAATATCTGCAATAACAGTATCTATGCCTACTTGTTTTGCAATGGCTTGAGCAGTGTTTTTATTATCGCCAGTTAACATGGCAACTTCAATGCCCATATCATGCAATTGTTTTAT
>NZ_JACYHC010001299.1:0-605 GCF_017152085.1 Staphylococcus sp. EG-SA-2 | reverse complement strand
TCTCGTTTACGATAAAGATAAAGTCATTCAAATATGGCCAGAATTTGATATTGATGGTGCGGTCGAGTTGCAATATACATTTAGATTGATTCAGACTGGCGCTGATGGTGCATTAATTGAACAAATCGTATTGACTGATGATATGTTAGACAGTCCTTTAGAGATACCTACGAAACCATTTGATGCTTATATAAGTGTAACTGTTAAGGCGCGTGGCAACGGAACGGTACATTTAGGACCTATACACAAACGATGGTCTAGATTAGATATGGGTCAATTTTTACTCGGTGGTAGTCGTTTCGTAGATAGTCAACGACAGGAATTTATTTATTATTTCCACCCTGGTGATATGAAACCACCACTAAACGTATATTTTAGTGGTTATCGAACAGCGGAAGGTTTCGAAGGATATTATATGATGAAACGTATGAATGCACCGTTTTTACTTATCGGCGATCCTCGTGTTGAAGGTGGTAGTTTTTATATCGGTTCATCTGAATATGAACAAGGTATTATCAATGTTATTGACGAGACATTAGAAAAGCTGAATTTTAAATCACATGAATTAATATTATCTGGTTTATCTATGGGTTCATTTGGTGCCT
>NZ_JACYHC010001298.1:0-605 GCF_017152085.1 Staphylococcus sp. EG-SA-2 | reverse complement strand
CAGCGGCAAAGGTGTATAAGAGACAGAATATATTTATCGTTATTTTAATTTTGGGCAAAATAAAAAGAGCCTCTATAATCGAGACTCCTTACAAATAAATTATAAAATTGGCGAAACTAATTTAGCTAACGATTCTTTAAACTTAACAGACAGCGGTCTATTGGCATATGATTCTTTGGTTAGTTGTTTTGATTTTGTAATATCATGTTCATAAGCCACCCTTAAATCTTTAGCAAGCTTTTCATCATATACAAAAGCATTGACTTCGAAATTCAATTCAAAACTTCTAAAGTCCATATTAGCAGTTCCGACTGAAACCATTTCATCATCTATTAAACACATTTTAGAATGTATAAATCCATTTTCATACGTGTAAATTTTTACGCCACTAGATAGTAAATCTGAAGCATTTGAATATGTCGCCCAATAAACTAAAGGATGATCTGGCTTACATGGAATCATTAGATGAACATCTACCCCTGATTTAGCTGCAATTTTAATGGCATTTATATATGAGTTATCCGGAATGAAATAAGGCGATTGCAAATATACCGACTTCTTAGCGCTCATAATCATTTTTGTATAACCATATTCAATTTGATGCC
>NZ_JACYHC010001297.1:0-606 GCF_017152085.1 Staphylococcus sp. EG-SA-2 | reverse complement strand
TATTTACCAGAATTGATGAATATGCATAAACTGATTTATCCAGCTGGTGATGGTCGTATTAATTATATTACTAGAAATGATATTGCTAGAGGTGTCATTGCTATTATTAAAAATCCAGATACTTGGGGCAAACGCTATTTATTATCAGGCTATAGTTATGATATGAAAGAACTTGCTGCTATTTTATCTGAGGCATCAGGCACAGAAATTAAATATGAACCCGTTTCATTAGAGACATTTGCAGAAATGTACGATGAACCTAAAGGCTTTGGTGCATTATTGGCATCAATGTACCACGCAGGAGCAAGAGGACTATTAGACCAAGAATCCAATGATTTCAAACAATTAGTCAATGATCAACCACAGACACTGCAATCATTTTTACAAGAAAATATTTAATAATAAAGGAGCGTTACAGTGAATATCATCTCAACAATTTTAATCATATTTGTGGCATTAGAGTTTTTCTATATTATGTACCTTGAAACGATTGCTACAACTTCCAAAAAGACTAGCGAGACATTTAATATAAGCGTCGATAAATTGAAAGACAAAAATATTAACCTACTTTTGAAGAACCAAGGCGTATATAACGGTTTAATCGGA
>NZ_JACYHC010001296.1:0-606 GCF_017152085.1 Staphylococcus sp. EG-SA-2 | reverse complement strand
GACACATGCATCCATTCCAGCAGATATTCGAGCTAAAGAAGGTATTACAGACGGACTTGTAAGAATTTCTGTAGGTATTGAAGATACTGAAGATTTAGTCGATGATTTAAAACAAGCACTAGATACGTTATAAATAATAGCAGCACTGGCATATATTTTGAGTTCAACGTTTGTTGTTCTTGAATATGCTAGTGCTTTTTTTGTGCGATGTTAATCATTCGTGATTGAGTTATGGAGGTTTGGTGGACATTTGTATGGATTTAATTTGATAAATGTCATAGTAGTCTCACAATTCGTCATTGTCACATGAATTGCTTATTTTTTAATTTTTTAGAAAATTCGGCAAATTGTATTGACGATATATGCAATTTTACATATAATGCTTTTATTCCTAGTGGAATGATAAGAATTTGAAGGAGGGGGCTTTGCATGATTGAGTTTCGACAGGTAAGTAAGACCTTTAATAAAAAGAAGCAAAAAATAGATGCTTTGAAGGACGTATCATTTACGGTCAATCGCAATGATATTTTTGGTGTGATTGGATATAGTGGTGCAGGAAAAAGTACGTTGGTAAGACTCGTGAATCATCTTGAAGCTGCCTCGAAT
>NZ_JACYHC010001295.1:0-606 GCF_017152085.1 Staphylococcus sp. EG-SA-2 | reverse complement strand
ATAGTATTACATTTTTAGAGATGTATAACGTGAAAGAAGTAGATCAGCTTGATGTGGTTAATCGATGGAGACAAAACGAAACATACAAAACGATGGCAGTACCTTTAGGTGTAAGAGGTAAAGATGATATTTTATCATTGAACTTACATGAAAAAGCACACGGGCCACATGGTTTAGTTGCTGGTACCACTGGTTCAGGGAAATCTGAGATTATCCAATCATACATTTTATCTTTAGCTATTAATTTTCATCCACATGAAGTTGCGTTCCTATTGATTGACTATAAAGGTGGGGGTATGGCGAACTTATTTAAAGATTTAGTCCATTTAGTTGGTACGATTACAAACTTAGATGGCGATGAAGCGATGCGTGCCTTAACATCAATCAAAGCCGAATTGAGAAAACGTCAACGTTTATTCGGAGAGCATGATGTTAACCATATTAATCAATACCATAAGTTATTTAAAGAAGGTGTTGCAACAGAACCAATGCCACATTTATTCATTATTTCCGATGAGTTTGCCGAATTAAAATCAGAACAACCTGATTTTATGAAAGAACTTGTATCAACGGCACGTATTGGACGTTCGTTAGGTATTCATTTAA
>NZ_JACYHC010001294.1:0-606 GCF_017152085.1 Staphylococcus sp. EG-SA-2 | reverse complement strand
ATAGTATTACATTTTTAGAGATGTATAACGTGAAAGAAGTAGATCAGCTTGATGTGGTTAATCGATGGAGACAAAACGAAACATACAAAACGATGGCAGTACCTTTAGGTGTAAGAGGTAAAGATGACATTTTATCATTGAACTTACATGAAAAAGCACACGGACCACATGGTTTAGTTGCTGGTACCACTGGGTCAGGGAAATCTGAGATTATCCAATCATACATTTTATCTTTAGCTATTAATTTTCACCCACATGAAGTTGCGTTCCTATTGATTGACTATAAAGGTGGGGGTATGGCGAACTTATTTAAAGATTTAGTCCATTTAGTTGGTACGATTACAAACTTAGATGGTGATGAAGCGATGCGTGCCTTAACATCAATCAAAGCCGAATTGAGAAAACGTCAACGTTTATTCGGAGAGCATGATGTTAACCATATTAATCAATACCATAAGTTATTTAAAGAAGGTATTGCGACAGAACCAATGCCACATTTATTCATTATTTCCGATGAGTTTGCCGAATTAAAATCAGAACAACCTGATTTTATGAAAGAACTTGTATCAACGGCACGTATTGGACGTTCGTTAGGTATTCATTTAA
>NZ_JACYHC010001293.1:0-9283 GCF_017152085.1 Staphylococcus sp. EG-SA-2 | reverse complement strand
GATTTTTTGAATTTGAAGATAAAAAAGCATCTAAAACGCATAAGAAGATAACTCTACTTCTTCAAAATTACGTTATAGATGCTTTTTTATTAATTCATATGCATGTCGTGAATTTTCATCATTAAACCGTGTGGGACGTCATCATGTTTAACAATCTCTTGTTTATAAAATGTCTTCCCATCATCTTTAGAAACTAATTTTACAAAGTCTCCTTTTTTCGGTTTAAAATCATTTGATGGTTCTACTTTGATATTATGTTTGACTAATCCATCTTTTTCACTGACAACTTTTTCTGCATTTGTTTTACTATTCATATAACCAAAATAAGTCGTTTTTTGACTAGAAAAAATCATTAAACATACAACGGCAATACCAATAACAACCAATGCTATAGATAAACCTAGACCCATTTTTTTACCCATTTATAGACTCCTCCATTTTTCAAAAATACCTATTATCATGAGAACTTAATTATTACTAATTTTAGTCACGCATTAGAAACACTTTAGTTTTCAATAGTTTTACGTTCTGTCTTTTTACCCCAGTATTGATAATAAGTACATTCTATATATCCATTAAATAACTTACGTCGCTTCGTTGCTTTACGATTTACTAAATATTCAAATTCTTTATTACTTGTTAAAATGTATGTAGATAAAAATGGATGTTGTTTCATTAGTTTACCAATATAACGGTACATTTCTTCAACTTCTTCACGATCACCAATACGTTCACCATATGGAGGATTTCCAATTAACGCCACCGGTTCTTCTGTATCAATTGTTAATGTATTGACATCTTTTACACTAAATTTAATAATATCAGACAACCCAACTTCTTCAGCGTTACGCTTAGCAATCTCTACCATTTCTGGATCGATATCAGAAGCATATACTTCGATTTCTTTATCATAATCAGCCATCTTATCCGCTTCATCACGGTAATCATCATAAATATTTGCTGGCATGATGTTCCATTGCTCTGATACGAACTCGCGATTAAAACCAGGTGCGATATTTTGAGCAATTAAACAAGCTTCTATAGCTATTGTACCCGAACCGCAAAATGGATCAATTAAAGGTGTATCACCTTTCCAGTTTGCAAGACGGATTAAACTTGCTGCCAACGTTTCTTTAATTGGTGCTTCACCTTGTGCTAATCTATAACCACGTCTGTTCAAACCAGAACCTGATGTGTCGATAGTCAATAATACATTATCTTTTAAAATAGCAACTTCAACAGGGTATTTGGCACCTGATTCATTTAACCAACCTTTTTCGTTATATGCGCGACGTAATCGTTCAACAATAGCTTTCTTAGTTATCGCCTGACAATCTGGCACACTATGTAGTGTTGATTTAACGCTTCTACCTTGAACTGGGAAGTTACCTTCTTTATCAATTATAGATTCCCAAGGGAGCGCTTTGGTTTGTTCGAATAATTCGTCAAACGTTGTTGCGTTAAAACGTCCAACAACAATTTTGATTCGGTCTGCTGTGCGCAACCATAAATTTGCCTTTACAATTGCACTTGCGTCTCCTTCAAAAAATATACGACCATTTTCAACATTTGTTTCATAGCCTAATTCTTGAATTTCCCTAGCAACAACAGCTTCTAATCCCATCGGACAAACTGCAAGTAATTGAAACATATATGATTCTCCTTTTATACAGGTATTTTATTCTTAGCTTGTGTTTTTTATACATTTCCAACAAATTTAATCGCTGATACATTAACGCATCCGCTTACTATTTTAAAACAAGGCAGTGTCATTATATCAAGACAAGGCGTTAATTTTAAGTGTTCTTTTCATGAAAAAAGCTCTCCATCATCTAGGAGAGCTAAACTAGTAGTGATATTTCTATAAGCCATGTTCTGTTCCATCGTACTCATCACGTGCACTAGTCACACTGGTACTCAGGTGATAACCATCTGTCTACACCACTTCATTTCGCGAAGTGTGTCTCGTTTATACGTTGAATTCCGTTAAACAAGTGCTCCTACCAAATTTGGATTGCTCACTCGAGGGGTTTACCGCGTTCCACCTTTTATATTTCTATAAAAGCTACGTCACTGTGGCACTTTCAAATTACTCTATCCATATCGAAAGACTTAGGATATTTCATTGCCGTCAAATTAATGCCTTGATTTATTGTTTCATCAAGCACGAACACTACAATCATCTCAGACTGTGTGAGCATGGACTTTCCTCTATATAATATAGCGATTACCCAAAATATCACTTTTAAAATTATAACATAGTCATTATTAGTAAGACAGTTAAACTTTTGTATTTAGTAATTATTTACCAAATACAGCTTTTTCTAAGTTTGAAATACGTTTTAAAATATCTACATTATTTGAAGATGTATTTGTTGTTGTATTATTCGAAGAAAAACTTTTATTGTCCTGAGGTCTTGATGTTGCTACACGTAGTCTTAATTCTTCTAATTCTTTTTTAAGTTTATGATTCTCTTCTGATAATTTTACAACTTCATTATTCATATCGGCCATTTTTTGATAATCAGCAATAATGTCATCTAAAAATGCATCTACTTCTTCTCTTCTATAGCCACGAGCCATCGTTTTTTCAAAATCTTTTTCATAAATATCTTTTGCTGATAATTTCAATGAAACATCTGACATTTTTTCCACCTCATTAGAAACTTTGATCTTCAGACCACTGTAAGTCATTGATGAATGCTGTTAATTCATCGAACGTCACAATATCACAAGTATAGTTTGTTTTATCCATAAAATCAACTAACATCTGCTTGAAGAACTTAGGACTTGCCTCTTGTTCCTCATCATAAATGAGCAATGTTTGATCCGAATGTTCAAGCATAAATTGATCTGCTTGTTTAAATTGAAAAGGACCTTGATACGACGTATGAAAAATACTATCAACATAATCTGCATGCTTAATTATGTTGGCATACTTACTTTGATTATGTTCATTCCACTTTTCTGTATGTCCTTGGAACGGTGTAATTACAGCAAACTTTAACGAATCATATGTTCGTTGTAATTCAATAACAACTTCTGCAGTCCATAATTCTATACCCATTTGCCCTTGTATTAACACCCATTCTAATCCTTCATCCAACAGTTGTTCAATTTTATGTTTTATAAATTGTTTTAAATAATGTACTTCAGGTGCGTCATCTTTAAAAATGTTTAATTCGAATGATTTGTAACCTGTTACATAAACTGTTTTAACCATAAGTACCCTCTTTTGTTACGCCATCTAATATATTTTGTAAATCATATTGGACACTTTTAAGCTTTTCTATAAATAACTTTCGACTTGTTCGCTTAAAATGACATTCGACAGAAAGTTGTTCAATGTTAGCAATCAGTAGCTCAAATTTCCTTGAATTCATATAAGGTACTTCTATAATAAATTCACGATGTAATTTGATCTCATTGAGCATGCTATCAATATGTTCAGTATATGGCTTTACAGTTTGGTAAAAATCATGATCTTGTTGTTGTGATTTCACATTTTCAAAATTTTGTTGCATGTTGTTAACTTCATAAATTAGTGATTCGACTACATCATTCATGAGGACGCCTCCTACATTTTTTAATTTATCACAATATACTGTATTCGTCATGTTTTAACACTCTATATAATTTGATTTAACTATTTTTTCAAATGTGTTATCTGTTAAATCAAGTAAATCTAAAAACTTCCTATATAAATACAAAATTTTATCGTGTATGTTGTTATACGATGAAAATACTTTTAATCTAATAAAATCATTTAAATCAAATACACCTCTGCTGATTAACAACACATACTTGTACTTGCCTCAAAAATAAAAATTACTGATCATGATTTGACTTTTATAACAAAATTCAAAAATATTGTAATGAGTATTCATTTTTATAAGCAAAACTTTTCAATTAATTAAAATTGTGTGTAAAATTCCAACATTAACGGTAAATGTATTATAATATTATTGTGTTAATGCTGAAATCACGTTAAAATAAGTTTTGGTGTATTGTGTCTTTCGCATTTATACTAATTTAAGTTTGGTGTTTCACTATAATGTTGTGTATAATAAACAACGTTTACTACCAAACTTGTGTGGTGAAATTTATGAATTATCCAAATGGTAAACCATATCGTAAAAATAGTGCTATAGACGGAGGGAAAAAGACCGCTGCCTTTAGTAATATTGAGTATGGTGGACGTGGTATGTCACTTGAAAAAGATATCGAACATTCAAATACGTTTTATCTTAAAAGCGACATTGCAGTTATTCACAAAAAGCCTACGCCAGTACAAATAGTTAATGTCAACTATCCTAAGCGGAGTAAAGCTGTGATTAACGAAGCTTATTTTCGTACACCTTCAACAACTGATTACAACGGCGTTTATCAAGGTTATTATATTGATTTTGAAGCAAAGGAAACTAAAAACAAGACGTCCTTTCCTTTAAATAATATTCATGACCATCAAGTCGAACATATGAAAAATGCATATCAACAAAAAGGTATTGTGTTTTTAATGATTCGTTTTAAAACGCTAGATGAAGTTTATCTTTTACCCTATTCAAAATTCGAAGTATTTTGGAAGAGATATAAAGATAATATTAAAAAGTCTATAACAGTTGATGAAATACGAAAAAATGGTTACCATATTCCTTATCAGTATCAACCAAGATTAGACTATCTAAAAGCAGTTGATAAGTTGATATTAGATGAAAGTGAGGACCGCGTATGACGGAAAACAAAGGATCTTCTCAGCCTAAGAAAAACGGTAATAATGGTGGGAAATCCAACTCAAAAAAGAATAGAAATGTGAAGAGAACGATTATTAAGATTATTGGCTTCATGATTATTGCATTTTTCGTTGTTCTTTTACTAGGTATCTTATTGTTTGCTTATTATGCTTGGAAAGCACCTGCTTTTACCGAAGCTAAATTACAAGATCCGATTCCTGCAAAGATATATGACAAGAACGGAGAACTTGTTAAAACATTAGATAATGGCCAAAGACATGAGCATGTAAATTTAAAAGACGTGCCGAAATCAATGAAAGACGCAGTACTTGCAACTGAAGACAATCGTTTCTACGAACATGGCGCACTTGATTATAAACGTTTATTCGGTGCAATTGGTAAGAACTTGACTGGTGGATTTGGTTCTGAAGGTGCCTCAACATTAACACAACAAGTTGTTAAAGATGCATTTTTATCACAACATAAATCTATTGGACGTAAAGCTCAAGAAGCATACTTATCATATCGTTTAGAACAAGAGTATAGTAAAGATGATATCTTCCAAGTATATCTAAACAAAATTTACTATTCTGATGGCGTAACAGGTATTAAAGCTGCTGCTAAGTATTACTTTAATAAAGATTTAAAAGATTTAAACTTAGCGGAAGAAGCTTATTTAGCCGGTTTACCTCAGGTTCCAAACAACTATAATATTTATGATCATCCAAAAGCTGCTGAAGATCGTAAAAACACTGTTTTATACTTAATGCATTATCATAAACGCATTACAGATAAACAGTGGGAAGATGCTAAGAAAATCGATTTAAAAGCGAACTTAGTAAATCGTACTCCTGAAGAACGTCAAAACATTGATACAAATCAAGATTCTGAGTATAATTCATACGTTAACTTTGTGAAATCTGAATTAATGAATAATAAAGCATTCAAAGATGAAAATTTAGGTAATGTATTACAAAGTGGTATTAAAATTTATACAAACATGGATAAAGATGTTCAAAAAACATTACAAAATGATGTTGATAATGGTAGCTTCTACAAGAATAAAGACCAACAAGTTGGTGCAACGATTCTTGATAGTAAAACTGGTGGTTTAGTTGCTATATCTGGTGGACGTGATTTCAAAGACGTCGTTAACAGAAACCAAGCAACAGATCCTCACCCTACTGGTTCATCTTTAAAACCTTTCTTAGCGTATGGACCTGCCATTGAAAATATGAAATGGGCAACAAACCATGCGATTCAAGATGAATCTTCATATCAAGTTGACGGTTCTACATTTAGAAACTATGATACGAAGAGTCACGGTACTGTATCTATTTATGATGCTTTACGACAAAGTTTCAATATCCCAGCTTTAAAAGCATGGCAATCAGTTAAGCAAAATGCTGGTAACGATGCACCTAAGAAATTCGCTGCCAAACTTGGCTTAAACTACGAAGGCGATATTGGTCCATCTGAAGTACTTGGTGGTTCTGCTTCAGAATTCTCACCAACACAATTAGCATCAGCATTTGCTGCAATCGCTAACGGTGGTACTTATAACAACGCGCATTCAATTCAAAAAGTAGTTACTCGTGACGGTGAAACAATCGAATACGATCATACTAGCCATAAAGCGATGAGTGATTACACTGCATACATGTTAGCTGAGATGCTAAAAGGTACATTTAAACCATATGGTTCTGCATATGGCCATGGTGTATCTGGAGTAAATATGGGTGCTAAGACAGGTACTGGTACTTACGGTGCTGAAACTTATTCACAATATAATTTACCTGATAATGCAGCGAAAGACGTGTGGATTAACGGCTTTACACCTCAATACACTATGTCAGTGTGGATGGGCTTCAGTAAAGTTAAACAATATGGTGAAAACTCATTTGTGGGACATAGCCAACAAGAATATCCACAGTTCTTATATGAAAATGTGATGTCAAAAATTTCATCTAGAGATGGCGAAGACTTTAAACGTCCTAGCTCAGTAAGTGGTAGTATCCCATCAATCAATGTTTCTGGTAGTCAAGATAACAACACTACAAATCGTAGTACACACGGTGGTAGTGACACATCAGCAAACAGCAGTGGTACTGCACAATCAAATAACAATACTAGATCTCAACAATCTAGAAACAGCGGTGGATTAACAGGTATATTCAACTAATCCACTCAACATAAAATCCTCAGTTATACCATATTTATGGTGTAGCTGAGGATTTTTTTAGGTTCTTCATCTTTTATGGTGGGAAGGTAAAACTTCCTGCTTTTTTTATAAGTATTCATACGCTAATGCTATATTAGTAGAAACCGTAAAATCAGTCATTCACATACATTTTGAAACATCTAAATAGTTTTTCATATTCACATCTTTAGCTATGTAAAATTATTGAATTTGAATAAGTGGTTGTTCCCATTTTTAAAATTATGATTATATTTTCTCATAGTCATCTTAGACGCTGTTTTAAATTGAAATGTTTATCAATTCCCTGTGTACGTTAATCAGTGAAATATCAAGATGTTTGCAACATATTTTCACAATCATAGATATAAGAAATCCACCTACGATTCGAAATAGGTATCTTAAAGCATATCTCAAGATATCCATTATGATGTAGATGGACAGTTTTTATATTAAGACGTTGTAATGACACGACACCTAACATAAATACAAATATGTGTGCATGAATTAGTTTTACATATTTTCAACATTAAGAAATGATCAATCTTGTCTATACCTGCTTATTCTTTAACCTTGTTTGATAACTAGCATTCATTTTAATCAATTCAGTTTTAAAGGTCTTCATTTGTCGATAGCCCATAAAATGATATTTACGTTCAATCATATAATCATATCTTTCTTTAAAATTCATTGGCACAACAGGATATTGATTTAATTTATCAAAATCAATATTGCCAGTTATGTCATTAACCTGCTTAAAATAATCAATAATTTTACTATGGTATTCATCCAAGTAGGGCTTTGCTTCACTAGAACCTAATGTCTTATTTTTGGCAAATACATCAATCTCTTGTTCTAAATTATCAAATACCTCTTTTGTAATATTTGTCATGTTATCACGCTTCTTTCAAACTAGCTTTATAACGTTTTTGTCCTTCTCTACAATCTTCTAATAGTGGACAAATATCGCATTTAGGTTTTCGGGCTAAACAGTGGTATCTTCCAAAGAAAATGAGTTGATGATGGCTCCTATTCCATCTATCTCTAGGTATGACAGAACATAAACGGTCTTCTACCTGTCTCACATTATCTTTCCAACGATTAATACCTAAGCGTTTAGAAACACGTTCTACATGCGTATCAACAGCTAATGAAGGTTCATCAAATGCTACACTCATGACTACATTAGCAGTTTTACGTCCTACACCTGCTAAACTTTCTAATTCCTTATGTGTTTGTGGTATTTCTCCATTAAATTGATCAATCAAAGATTGACAAAGTTTCTTAATATTCTTAGCTTTGTTACGATACAGACCGATAGAACGAATATCATTCATAAGTTCTTCATCACTGACTGCCAAATAATCTTCAGGCGTTTTGTATTTTTTAAACAGCTCAGTTGTTACTCTATTTACTAGA
This sequence comes from Staphylococcus sp. EG-SA-2, assembly GCF_017152085.1. Taxonomy (NCBI): domain Bacteria; kingdom Bacillati; phylum Bacillota; class Bacilli; order Caryophanales; family Staphylococcaceae; genus Staphylococcus; species Staphylococcus sp. EG-SA-2. Next base: position 937 of record NZ_JACYHC010001293.1, on the reverse strand, counting down.
ACGTCTGTACATTGCGCTGACAATAATACAGCAATAGTTAATTCGAACGGATTATCATGTTTTAATTCACATTCTGCATCCGGAAACATATTTGCTATAACATCAATCATTTCTAATGCTTTTTTCTTACTTACCATCAAGGTTCTCCCCGTTTAACCAATCAAATTTAGGTACCGTTTTAACTGTGTGCGTCATTTTCGGTTTATTAAATTTTTCTCTTATTTTTCTAGAATCGTCAATTGTTTTGACATTGTTTTTCTTCCAATTAAGTAAAATACGATCCATATATTTAAAGCTAAGTTTATTCAAACTATTCGCCTCGTCTAATGCCGCTTGTATAATTGCACTATCGTGTTTATCAACATCAATCCATTGATTTAACGTTTCTATTTCATATGGAGATAACGGCCTTGCAAATGTATCCTCTAAAACTCTAAATAATTGTTTAAATTTTTCTTTACTATTTTGCTCTTTCGTTTCCATACTTTGTTGCTTCAATATATGACTTAATTTTTCGAAAAAAGGATCTAGATTCATATATTCGGTAAATCTACCTTCTTCATCTTTTTGAACTTGTAATTCTAGCAATTCACGTTGTATCAAATTTTGAATAACCATTGTAATATCACGTGGTTGCATAGTTGAGCCCTTCTGAAGTAATTCAATTGAAGGCTGTTTATTTGATGTTTCGGAAGCATAAATCAATTTAAGCAAAATGACTAAATCTTGCTCATCTAAACCTAAGTCACTGTAATGGTCTAATAATTCTCTTCGTATCACTACAGGTCTTGCTTTTAATTGATATTTATCCATGTTCGTGCCCCCTTTTAAATTTAACCATTACTTAATAGTATAAATCATTTTCTTTAATTTTCGACTAAAATGCTTAATATATTTAACTAGTAGCAAACAAATTTTAAATAACAGTATTTTTTAA
>NZ_JACYHC010001292.1:0-606 GCF_017152085.1 Staphylococcus sp. EG-SA-2 | reverse complement strand
CTATAAATGACAAATGGCGACTATCTCGTGCATCAAATGAAAAAATTCGATAATCATTTTTGTTGATAAACTGTATAGATAACTTATTCTCTTTATTATTTTTATTTTGTACAAATTCAAACCATGAATGATATGCTTGATTGATTTCATTACGCATTGCATGAAACTTTTGTGGAATAATTACTTCGACATTATTTTTTTGATTTTTTATCGGAATATCAGGTTGAAACTGCTTGTAATAAATCGACCAGAACTGATTATTTACTAATATTACATTCCCCTCATCAGGCGAAAAGTTGTCATTGTCAACGGAGTCACCCTTTGGTTTGAATAAAATCGCATTATTTTCTGCTTCACTAGCCTTTACTAATTGTTCTGATCGCAGCATATTATCAATCAAACTTTGTTTCGTTTCGTGATAAGGTGCAAATTCAATCGTGTAATAATCATCTAATACATTCCAATATTTCTCAGTTTCCTTTATTTTATTCAAATCTTTAATAACACTAGTATTTTCTATCATTACACTAGCTATTAGTACTAAGAGAATACTTTTACAAACTGTATTAATAAAACGAATTGTTTTAAAGTGCTGCTTACCTTTAA
>NZ_JACYHC010001291.1:0-606 GCF_017152085.1 Staphylococcus sp. EG-SA-2 | reverse complement strand
ATGAACGTTTGGACGAAATTGCTAAACTAGTGAATAAAAAGGGCACGATAAGAACGAATGAAATCGTCGAAGGTTTAAATGTGTCTGATATGACAGTTCGAAGAGATTTAATTGAGTTGGAAAATAAAGGGATTTTAACGAAGATTCATGGTGGTGCACGCAGTAATTCAACATTTCAGTATAAAGAAATATCGCATAAAGAAAAACATACCCGTCAAATTGCAGAAAAACGATTTATAGCTAAAAAAGCTGCATCATTAATTGAAGATGGGGATACTTTGTTTTTCGGACCGGGAACAACAGTGGAACTATTAGCGGAAGAAGTCAATCATCATACGCTCACAATTATTACGAATTGTTTGCCAGTGTATAAAATTTTGTTGGAAAAACAAACAGCACATTTTCGTGTCTATTTAATTGGTGGTGAAATGCGCCATATTACAGAAGCGTTTGTAGGTGAAATGGCGAATGCCATGTTAGAAAAACTAAGATTTAGCAAGATGTTCTTTAGTAGTAACGCAGTAAATAAAGGTGCTGTGATGACATCTACATTAGATGAAGCCTATACGCAACAATTGGCACTAAGTAATTCAATTGAAAAATACT
>NZ_JACYHC010001290.1:0-608 GCF_017152085.1 Staphylococcus sp. EG-SA-2 | reverse complement strand
ATCTACAACGCCAGAAGCATCTGATGTTTTTATCATTGCCGTTCCGACGCCGAATAATGATGATCAGTACCGGTCATGTGACATTTCGCTAGTTATGCGTGCATTAGATAGTATTTTACCATTTTTAGAAAAAGGGAATACTATTATTGTAGAGTCGACAATTGCGCCTAAAACGATGGATGATTTTGTAAAACCAGTCATTGAAAATTTAGGATTTACAATAGGTGAAGATATTTGTTTAGTGCATTGTCCAGAACGTGTACTGCCAGGAAAAATTTTAGAAGAATTAGTTCATAACAATCGTATCATTGGCGGTGTGACTAAAGCTTGTATTGAAGCGGGTAAATATGTCTATCGCACATTCGTTCAGGGAGAAATGATTGAAACAGATGCACGTACTGCTGAAATGAGTAAGCTAATGGAAAACACATATAGAGACGTGAATATTGCTTTAGCTAATGAATTAACAAAAATTTGCAATAACTTAAATATTAATGTATTAGATGTGATTGAAATGGCAAACAAACATCCGCGTGTTAATATCCATCAACCTGGTCCAGGTGTAGGCGGTCATTGTTTAGCTGTTGATCCGTACTTTATTATTGCTA
>NZ_JACYHC010001289.1:0-608 GCF_017152085.1 Staphylococcus sp. EG-SA-2 | reverse complement strand
ATCTACAACGCCAGAAGCATCTGATGTTTTTATCATTGCCGTTCCGACGCCGAATAATGATGATCAGTACCGGTCATGTGACATTTCGCTAGTTATGCGTGCATTAGATAGTATTTTACCATTTTTAAAAAAAGGGAATACTATTATTGTAGAGTCGACAATTGCGCCTAAAACGATGGATGATTTTGTAAAACCAGTCATTGAAAATTTAGGGTTTACAATAGGTGAAGATATTTATTTAGTGCATTGTCCAGAACGTGTACTGCCAGGAAAAATTTTAGAAGAATTAGTTCATAACAATCGCATCATTGGCGGTGTGACTAAAGCTTGTATTGAAGCGGGTAAACGTGTCTATCGCACATTTGTTCAGGGAGAAATGATTGAAACAGATGCACGTACTGCTGAAATGAGTAAGCTAATGGAAAACACATATAGAGACGTGAACATTGCTTTAGCTAATGAATTAACAAAAATTTGCAACAACTTAAATATTAATGTATTAGATGTGATTGAAATGGCAAACAAACATCCGCGTGTTAATATCCATCAACCTGGTCCAGGTGTAGGCGGTCATTGTTTAGCTGTTGATCCGTACTTTATTATTGCTA
>NZ_JACYHC010001288.1:0-609 GCF_017152085.1 Staphylococcus sp. EG-SA-2 | reverse complement strand
AACAATAATCTACACTGTATATTTAAACTATAACGTTGATTTTAAAAGGAGGCAATATACTTTGGCAAAATTTTTATATAAGATGGGGACATTCATCGCAAAACATAAATGGTCCGCGGTCATTGCATGGATAGTGATTGTAGCTGCAATATTGATACCACTTGCTACAAATGCACCGAAATTTGACAATGATATTAAAATGACAGGATTAGAGTCGTTAGATACGAATAAAAAGATTGAAAAACATTTTAATCAAGATAGTGAAAAGGCACAAATACGTGTTGTCTTTAAGACGACTAAAGATGATGGTATTGTGCAACCGAACATTACAGAAGACATTAAGAAAACATTAGAGGATATAAAAAAAGATGACAAGCACATTGATAAAATATCAGATCCATATGAAAATAAGCAAATTAGTAAAGATAAAACAACTGCATTTGCAGATATCACATATGACGTTAGTCAAACATCTTTAAAAGATGGCTCTAGAGATAATGTTAAAAGTCATTTGAAAGACTTACGTGACAATCATAATGTACAAACAGAGTTAACTGGTACAGGAATGACATCTACAGAAGTAGGCGGTAATTCTGAACTAGTTGGTAT
>NZ_JACYHC010001287.1:0-609 GCF_017152085.1 Staphylococcus sp. EG-SA-2 | reverse complement strand
AAATATGTCAAAAAGTGTATAATAAAAACATATAATTTAATTGAACTCAGTTTCAACACATCTTAGAAAGGAGTTTGAATGATGAAAAAATTAGCAGTTATTTTAACATTAGTTGGCGGTTTATACTTCGCATTTAAAAAATACCAAGAACGTGTTAACCAAGCACCTAACATTGAGTACTAAATTAAACCATAAAAAATTCCCGAACACCTTGTTATAGTGCTCGAGAATTTTTTTATGCTTTACTTGAATATATCAAATATTATTTTTGCGCTTTCTGTATTTTCGATATTACCACTAAATGATTCTGATCTAGGTCCATAAGCGTAGGTATTAACATCCTCGCCTGTATGTCCATCGGAAGTCCACCCTGTATAAGATTTATCATTTACTGGCTTCTGAATAGCGTGTTGTAGGGCTTTTGTTTGCGTTTCTACTTTTGCGGATTTTTCGTCTTTTTCTTTTTTAAGTAGTCTTTTTAGCTTTTTATTCTCTTTTTTAACCTTTTTCATATCATCTTGTGAAAATTCAAAGCCATAACCTTCATTAATAACTTTTTCAGGGTCTTCACCTTTAGCCATTTTTTCTGTCATATATGATCCAGAGTGT
>NZ_JACYHC010001286.1:0-609 GCF_017152085.1 Staphylococcus sp. EG-SA-2 | reverse complement strand
AAATATGTCAAAAAGTGTATAATAAAAACATATAATTTAATTGAACTCAGTTTCAACACATCTTAGAAAGGAGTTTGAATGATGAAAAAATTAGCAGTTATTTTAACATTAGTTGGCGGTTTATACTACGCATTTAAAAAATACCAAGAACGTGTTAACCAAGCACCTAACATTGAGTACTAAATTAAACCATAAAAAATTCCCGAACACCTTGTTATAGTGCTCGGGAATTTTTTTATGCTTTACTTGAATATATCAAATATTATTTTTGCGCTTTCTGTATTTTCGATATTACCACTAAATGATTCTGATCTAGGTCCGTAAGCGTAGGTATTAACATCCTCGCCTGTATGTCCATCGGAAGTCCACCCTGTATAAGATTTATCATTTACTGGCTTCTGAATTGCGTGTTGTAAGGCTTTTGTTTGTTTTTCTACATCTGCAGATTTTTCGTCTTTTTCTTTTTTAAGTAATTTTTGCAACTTTTTATTCTCTTTTTTAACCTTTTTCATATCATCTTGTGAAAATTCAAAGCCATAACCTTCATTAATAACTTTTTCAGGGTCTTCACCTTTAGCCATTTTTTCTGTCATATATGATCCAGAGTGT
>NZ_JACYHC010001285.1:0-609 GCF_017152085.1 Staphylococcus sp. EG-SA-2 | reverse complement strand
ATAGGATGAATAGGCGTACCTGTTCGCTGATAAATCGCATTGCCATCATGCACTTCATTTATTACTGTTGCATATTTTGCAGCGCGGTTATCTGCCCAAGTAATATTATTTGTTAATCTTTGATGTTGCTGATCCATCGCAATCAAGCTATGCATTTGCGCACTAAATGACACAAATTTAATATCATCTTGATTAACTTTCGATTCCCTCATTATGTATTTAATTGTCATTAATACCGCATCAAATAATTCATCTGGGTTTTCTTCTGAGACATCAACGTTTGGTGTGTGTAAATCATAGCCGATTTGATGTTTCATGATAAAAGCTCCATTTTCATCATATAAGACTGACTTGGTACTCGTCGTTCCAATGTCGACACCAATCATATATTTCATGATAAATCCTTCTTTCTTTCATTTTAATTCAACCAAAATCCTTCAATATCTTTACCAACATCGTCAAAATTTAAATGAAACGCTTCCTTCAAAATTTGACTGTCGTATTGTTCCACTGCATCAATAAACACTTGATGATTATGATGTATGCGTTCAAAATCTTGCGGGTTCTGTTGCATACGTTGTCGCATGGATGTTAAAACGAGTGCCATCA
>NZ_JACYHC010001284.1:0-609 GCF_017152085.1 Staphylococcus sp. EG-SA-2 | reverse complement strand
CAGTTTCATCCATTTGTTTAATATAAATAATACATCCAGCTGCTACTAAAAATGCTAATCCTAAAAATGATGTAACAAATATTAGAATACCGTTAGTAGCATCGACCTCTTTTTTCATTTCATCATACGTGATGACTTTGTCTCCAAACTGTTTTGCAATTGTTTGAGCTTTTTCCTTTTGTGATGTTTGTTTAATATCATATCCATAAAAAGTATGAACGTTATTTTGTGTTTTCAACTGCTGATACTTTTCAGGACTTACTTCGATGACAGGTGAGTTGAAGCTTAGATTTAAAGGATAAACCTTACCTTTGTCTTCTTGTGTAACACGGAAAGTTTCATTCTTAGTACCTTTTACTACTAAATCTTTGTTTAAATGGATATTAATAATGTTAGGCAGCGATTTTGTATTTGTAATGATGGCATTGTTGCCTGTTAACTTGTTATTTGCACTTAAAATAGAATTCGTGCGACCTGAATCGCTACCATTTTCCAAAGTAATAACCTGATCTTTAACATTATCTACAGTAATAGTTTCGTAAGCATTTTTAGAAAATGTAATTTGTTGTTGGCTTAGTTTAGTTTCAAATTGTTTAGCATCTTGAGTAG
>NZ_JACYHC010001283.1:0-609 GCF_017152085.1 Staphylococcus sp. EG-SA-2 | reverse complement strand
ATAGGATGAATAGGCGTACCTGTTCGCTGATAAATCGCATTGCCATCATGCACTTCATTTATTACTGTTGCATATTTTGCAGCGCGGTTATCTGCCCAAGTAATATTATTTGTTAATCTTTGATGTTTCTGATCCATCGCAATCAAGCTATGCATTTGCGCACTAAATGACACAAATTTAATATCATCTTTATTAACTTTGGATTCTCTCATAACATATTTAATAGTCATTAATACCGCATCAAATAATTCATCTGGGTTTTCTTCTGAGACATCAACGTTTGGTGTGTGTAAATCATAGCCGATTTGATGTTTCATGATGAATGTTCCATTTTCATCATATAAGACTGACTTGGTACTCGTCGTTCCAATGTCGACACCAATCATATATTTCATGACAAATCCTTCTTTCTTTCATTTTAATTCAACCAAAATCCTTCAATATCTTTACCAACATCGTCGAAATTTAAGTGAAACGCTTCTTTCAAAATTTGACTGTCGTATTGTTCCACTGCATCAATAAACACTTGATGATTATGATGTATGCGTTCAAAATCTTGCGGGTTCTGTTGCATACGTTGTCGCATGGATGTTAAAACGAGTGCCATCA
>NZ_JACYHC010001282.1:0-9357 GCF_017152085.1 Staphylococcus sp. EG-SA-2 | reverse complement strand
TGGCTAATTACTGGCTTTGGAAACTTTTCAACTGAACCGTCTTCTTTCAATCGTGCGATCATCTGACTCGCATGTCGTTGCCAATGATTATCTCGATGATTTCCTGTGTACATATAATATAAATGCCCGTTATATTCAAAAGCGCTACCGCTATAAACACCATGGCTGTCATATTTAGTATCTGGATTTAATATTGGCCCTTCAGGTTTAAAGTTTATTAAGTCATCACTCGTGTAGTTATACCAATACTTTAAGCCATGTACTGCGCCTAATGGGAACCATTGATGTGAAACATAATACTTCCCTTTATAAAAAATAAGTCCGTTGGGATCATTTAATAAACCTGTTTCTGGTTGTATATGAAATTGTTGACGAAATTTTGATTGATCAACTTGTTGTTTTAATGTTTTAAAATACTCAGTATCAACGTCCTCGATTCGTTGATAACGTTCTTCTCTAGTCCATTCGGTCATAATATTTACCCAGTCCTCCTTTTATAATTTATGCTGTTAACAATTTATATTCTATTATAGCAAATTTTACCTACGTTCTTTAACTTTTAACCTATCCATTTATAGTTATATGGTATCGGTTCCACATTTGTTTTAAAAAATACAGCGTCTAAATATTAACATCTACTGTGACGCTATATGGCATATCTTGCTTTTTAAGCATCTGTTGTATCTCTTCCATCGCGCATTGGCCAGCTTCAAAATAATTATAATGAATTGTTTTTATCGATGGAGACACTAATTGTGTCATTGGGTCACCACCAAAACCATATATTTGATGTGGTTTCATAACATCATTTTTATCAGAATAATATTTATAGGCAGCTAATGCAATCGTATCAGTTGCTCCAACAACCGCATCTACTTGCTCCACATTTTCCAAAACATTTGCAACATCTTTTTGTGCTTCCACATAAGTAAAATTTGTTTCATGTATATTAGGTTTAATTTGGTATTTAGCTAACTGGTCAAGTAAACCACGTTTTCTATGTATACCAACTGCAATATCTTTTTCACTTACACTAAACACTTCAACTTGTTGATATCCCTGTTGACCAATCCATTCGCCTATAATTTGACCTGCTTTATAATCATCATGCACAATACTATGAAGTTGTTCATGTTGTTGACCAACAATAACGATTGGTACATTCATTTTATTAATGACTTCAATATGTCTCTCTGTTATGTCTGTAGCCATTAAAACAATACCATCTACTTTACTGCGTGCTAATGTTTCAAGCGCTTGTATTTCTGCTTCGATATTTAAACCTGTGTAATTTAAAATTAATTGTGATTCATATTTTTGGCATTGTTTTGCCAATCCTTTGATTGTTTCATCTACTGCATATGAATTCATTCTAGGTATAATGGCACCAATAAGGTGTGTTTGTCTCGCTCTTAAACTTTGAGCAAATTGATTCGGTTGATAGTCATGTTCTGCTATAATTCTTGTTAATTTTTCACTTGTTTTTTTACTGACAGATCCATTATTTAAAAATCTAGATACTGTGCTTTTTGAAACGCCTGCCAATTTGGCAATATCAGATATATTTTTCATACTTATTCACCTATCATTATTTGTGACACTTAGCCTTATTTTAGCATATGTGTAACCGCTTTAAATAATATTTCTGCTTCTTTCATAAAAAGATTTCAAAATAAAACTTTTGTATAACAAAATGTCCCAACATCAACCTTTAGTTAAATGTCAGGACAATGAATATTCTATGTAAATATATTCTAATATCGAATATGTTTATTGAATCTATTTAGCTCACCTTCAAAGTAAGCATGTTCACCGTGAACAATCTTGTCTAATCCTATATTCGTTTCTTGTTCCGTAACAGATAATGGTGTAATTAATTTAATTACTTTCGCAATAATAAACGTCATGACGATACTAAAAATTACAACTGCTGTTACACATAATATTTGTACAAGTATAATATGTATGTCACCAGTATAAATAAAGCCATTCTCAATGTCAGGATTGGCTTTTTTACTTTGGAAAACTGCTGTTAAAACAGCACCAATAATACCACCAACACCATGAATACCAAATGCATCTAATGCATCATGATATTTTAGTTTTACCTTGATGTAATTAATGACAATATAACAACAGATACCTCCTATTAAAGCCATTATTGTTGCACTAAGATATGTTACATATCCTGCTGCAGGAGTAATAACAACTAATCCTGCTAATGCACCGAGTAAAAGTCCAAGTAAACTTGTCGTCTTTTTAAAAATATATTCTAAAATTAACCAACCTATAGCACCTGCACTGGCTGAAATGACAGTATTTGTAAATGCAAGCATCGCAATATTATCAAATGTAAAAGCACTACCTACATTAAATCCATACCAACCAATCCACACGAATATACCGCCAATCAACGTAATGATAAGATTATGTGGTGTTGATTCAGAATGTTTGTTTCCTTTTCCAATCATAATAGCTAATACTAAACCAGAAACACCTGATGTAATATGAACAACCGTACCTCCAGCGAAATCTAATACACCGAGTTTATTAATCCAACCGCCGCCCCAAACCCAATGTGCTACTGGACTGTATACAAGAGCAGTCCATATTACTACGAATAATAAATAAGGAATAAACTTCATTTTCTCAGCGATTGAACCAGATAAAATAGAAATTGCAATCGTACAAAACATCATTTGAAATAACATAAACAAAGCGAAAGGAATATGTGGGCTAATATCTTCTTGAGTCGCAAAACCTACATGATTAAGAAAAGTATATTCCCAATTTCCGAACCATAAATTCCCATTCCCAAAACTAATTGTAAAACCAACTGTTATCCATACAAATGTAACAAGCACAATTGCTGCCATACTTTGCATGACAGTATTAAGCGCATTTTTAGATTGAACTAACCCACCATAAAATAAACTTAATCCTGGTGTCATTAACCAAACTAATAATGTACACAAAAACATAAATATCGTATCGTTAAGATTCATACTTACCACTCCCTTGTTTTCATAATAATCTGACAATTTATAAAAAGCAAAAATGCGTTAAGTTTTATTACATCTTTTGAAATAAAATATGCCACACTATATAAAAATGATTTCATGAACTAAAACAAAAAAGACTACTTACTCACTTTTAAATTAGCGGAAGTAGCCATAGAATCTAATATCTATTTTATTGTTAAAATGATAACGTTAAACTTTTTGAATTGTAATTGTCCATGAAGCATTATCAATTTGTTCATAGTTTGTTATAGGATAACCATTTTCTGCAGCCCAATTTGGAATGGCTTCCGTCGCTTGCGTGCAATCAAAATCAATTTTTAATTCATCTCCAGATTGCAATGTTGCCATTTTCTTTTGCGCTTCAATTAACGGAAATGGACATACCATTCCTACTGTACCTAATTCGTGTATCATAATTATTTCTCCTTTTCCAATCACTTTTATTTGATCAACATCATTTGCATAATAATCTTCTATACTATTTGCGTTTGCTGTTTAACCTTTGCGGATTGTTGTTGTACTTTTTTCATTGGACGAACAAAGATAAAATGACTCATTGTCCATACACCAACTATCATCGATGCTAGCGCAATCCATCCTTGCCAAGTCATCGTTGCCGTTTCAACCAAACCGTTACCGATAGAACAACCACCAGCAACTGACGCACCAAATCCCATACATATGCCACCAATGGCACTGTTTCGTATTGTAATCTTGTCTGGCAATCGCCATTTAAATTCTCTTGATCCTCTAGCTGCAATATATGAACCAATGAAAATTCCTAGAACTAAAAAGACACCCCAATCAATAAATTTAGTTTCACCTGTAATCAAAAAGTGTACTAAATTTGCTGAAGGCGTTGTTATACCTAAACCGTCATTTCTTCCAGTTGATGCACTCATTGGCCAAGCTAAGAGTGCGATAAGTCCAATTACAATTGCTGCAATAAATGGATGGTATCGTTTTTCGAAAAGGTAATATCTAATACCTGTATAACGTTGCTTTAGTTTTGGAACAGCAACTCGAACTTTCTTATTATTGAGTGTTCTTACAACTAGAAAAATGGTGATTATAGTTAATATAACGACTAATCCCCAAAACGGAATGCCAGTTGTTTGAGACATATCACTATTTACATTCGTTGGTTGATTAATTTTATCCATTACTGGCTTTAAAATCCCTGTTTTAGTGATTGCTGCAGTAACAGCATATAATACTAATGCAATCCAACTACCAATTAGCCCTTCACCAGCGCGATACCAAGTACCTGTTGCACACCCTCCAGCCAATACTATTCCAATTCCAAAAATAAAAGAACCTATAATTGTTCCCAATATTGGAAAACTATGTGCAGGAATTTGTAAAATATCTGTTGCCGTCAAAATCAATAATCCTATACTTTGAATAGTAATAGCGATTAATAATGCATAGAACATCTTATTATTCTTTTGCACATACATATCTCGAAAGCCACCTGTTAAACAAAATCTTGTTCTTTGCATGACAAAACCTAAGAGTCCCCCGACAATTAAGCCACTAAAAATCATCCACATAATCCTAACCCCTCATTTCCGATAAGTTTAGTATGTATTATAGGTGATGATTTTCTTGTTTTCAACCTTATACACAATATTTTTGATATTTATATTATATTCATATAAGGAAGGCGATTAATTACGATTCATCATTATATCTCTACGTGTTAATTTATTAACCTATACTATATTTATCAACACAACAGTTTTTCCTTTCATTTTCAAACATAACAGAAAAAGCCTGAGACATACTTAGTCCCAGACTGTTCTATAATTAATTAAAGATATAACAAGGTTAATCATTCAAAGCTAACATCACATTTATTCACTGTAATTTTTCATAAAGAATAATAATGACTGTAATTCTATACCTAAGTCAATTTGATGTACTTGCACATCTGAAGGCGTATTAATTCTACCAGGAGTGAAGTTTAAAATACCTTTCACACCAGCTTGGACGAGTTCATCTGCAACTTTCTGTGCAACTCTTTCTGGTGTAGTTAGAATCACAACATCTATTTCTTCCTTCTTCAATGTTGTTATTAATTCATCGTTATCTTTTACAATAACGTTCCCTATTTTCTGGCCAATAACATCTTCTTTTACGTCAAACGCTTCTGTAATCGTCATATCGTCATGTATTGAAAAGTTATATGTGAGCAAAGCTTTCCCTAGGTTCCCAACTCCGACAATTGCGATTTTGATCATGTCACTCTCGCTTAGTTCAGATTTAAAGAAATCCAATAAACTATCTATATTATATCCGTACCCTTTTTTACCTAATTCGCCAAAATATGAAAAGTCACGACGAATTGTTGCCGAGTCAATTTGTAACGCATCGCTAATCGCTTTTGAATTTACACGATCTATACCTTTAGATTTTAATGAACTGACAAATCTATAATATAACGGCAAACGTTTTAAAGTTGCTCGAGGAATTTTAACTTGGTCACTCATTCGCTATTTCCTCCTTCGTGTTTGAATGAATTATATCTATGTATTCAAACGAGTTAGAGCGTAATTGTTAGATTATTAAAAAACAAATAATTGATTACAATGAATACCTAAATATTATACATTATTGAATTTTAAAAATAAATATCTTAGTTTCAAGACGGCGTTTTATACTGTAAAATGGTTATTAATGTAATAATTACGACTTTTTTCATAAGTTAATAAAATTTGAGAAAGACGAAAGGTGAAGATCGAATGATACTTTTACAACTCAATCATATATCAAAATCGTTCGATGGTGAAGATATATTTACTGATGTTGATTTTGAAGTAAAAACTGGTGAACGAATTGGTATCGTAGGAAGAAATGGCGCCGGTAAATCAACATTGATGAAAATTATAGCTGGTGTAGAAAACTATGATTCTGGAAATGTGTCAAAAATTAAAAACTTAAAACTAGGTTATTTAACTCAACAAATGACTTTAAATTCTAATGCAACAGTTTTTGAAGAAATGTCAAAACCATTTGAACATATTAAACGAATGGAAAGCTTAATCAAAGAAGAAACAGATTGGTTATCAAAACATGCAAATGATTACGATAGTGATACATATAAAACACATATGTCCCGTTATGAATCTTTATCGAATCAATTTGAACAATTAGAAGGGTATCAATATGAAAGTAAAATTAAAACAGTACTTCACGGGTTAAATTTTAGTGAAGAAGATTTCAATAAACCTATCAATGATTTTAGCGGTGGCCAAAAAACACGTTTATCTTTAGCTCAAATGCTATTAAACGAACCTGATTTATTACTTTTAGATGAACCTACTAACCACTTAGATTTAGAAACGACAAAGTGGCTTGAAGATTATCTACGTTATTTTAAAGGTGCAATCGTCATCATCAGCCATGATCGTTACTTTTTAGATAAAATAGTTACTCAAATTTATGATGTGGCTTTAGGTGATGTCAAACGCTATGTTGGTAATTACGAGGAATTTATACAGCAACGGGATTTATATTATCAAAAACGAATGCAAGAATATGAAAGTCAACAAGCAGAAATAAAACGATTAGAAACTTTTGTTGAGAAAAATATTACCCGTGCTTCAACAAGTGGAATGGCAAAAAGTAGACGTAAGATTTTAGAAAAAATGGAACGCATTGATAAACCAATGTTAGATGCCAAAAGTGCAAATATTCAATTTGGCTTTGACCGGAATACAGGTAATGACGTCATGCATGTAAAAAATTTAGAAATCGGTTATCAAACTGCAATTACCAAACCTATCAGTATAGAGGTCTCTAAAGGCGATCATATAGCAATCATTGGGCCAAATGGTATTGGAAAATCGACCTTAATTAAAACTATTGCTAATCAACAAAAAGCGCTTAATGGCGATATTACTTTCGGCGCAAATTTACAAATTGGTTATTATGATCAAAAGCAAGCAGAATTTAAATCTAGTAAAACGATTTTAGATTATGTGTGGGATCAATATCCGTTAATGAATGAAAAAGATATTCGAGCAGTTCTTGGACGTTTCTTATTTGTACAAGACGATGTTAAAAAGATAATTAATGATTTATCTGGTGGTGAAAAAGCACGTTTACAACTAGCACTACTTATGTTGCAACGTGACAATGTACTTATTTTAGATGAACCTACCAACCACCTCGATATAGATTCAAAAGAAATGTTAGAGCAAGCACTCCAACATTTTGAAGGAACAATACTATTTGTTTCCCATGATCGTTACTTTATTAACCAATTAGCAAACAAGGTATTTGATTTAACAATTGATGGCGGAAAGATGTATTTAGGAGATTATCAATATTACATTGAAAAAGTTGAGGAAGCCGAAGCGTTGAAAGCGCACCAAGAAGAACAGTCAGTTAACGTACAAGCACATAAAAAGTCTATGGAACAATCGTCGTATCATAACCAAAAAGAACAAAGACGTGAACAACGCAAACTTGAACGACAAATATCCGAGTGTGAAAATGAAATAGAAACTTTAGAGACTACTATCTTACAAATAGACGAGCAATTAACCCAACCAGAAGTGTATAACAATCCACAAAAAGCAAACGAATTAGCTATCCAAAAACAAGATAGCGAACAAAAATTAGAACACGCTATGTCTAAATGGGAAGAATTACAACAAAAACTATAAAAATATACATAACTCTAACTGTAAATTCGCTATAGTTAGAGTTATTTTTTTACAAATTTTAATTTTTTTATTCACAATAAAAACGCTGATATTATAGCTATCCACAGACTTATCCTAGTTATCCACAAGTAAATTAACACTAATCAATTATTTATTTTCTGTTTTCCCACCTGATATCCACAATAAATGACGTTATCAACACCTTTTATCCACAAGTTATTCACTCTTTGTTGATAAGTACGCATGTTCTCTATTGACATTGTTTTTATCAAAATTCATTGTTAAGACACTTTCTTTATGAAATAATAATATTATTGAAGTATATTTTTATTATTATTAAAAATAAATAAGGAGATACTTATGAGCACAAATCAAACATTTTTAATATTTGTTATAGCAATTATTCTACTTACATCTGTAATAGGAATTGTTGGACGATACATGAGTCGTCAACGTCTATTAAAATCTATGGAAACATTATGGCAAACGATTTCTCCATTAGAAGCTTTTATCAGACCGAACTCACATTTCGACTATGAGTATAAGCTCTACAAGGAAAAATTTGAATCACATTCATTAGTTGATGATAAAACTTGGTCCGACTTAAATATGAATGCAATTTTTCATAAGATGAATTATAATTTAACAGCTATTGGTGAAATGAAGCTATATGCCTGTTTACGTGGAATGCTTTCAATTACGAACAAATCATTACTTAGTTTATTTAATGATAATGCTGAATTTAGAAAAAACGTAACATATCATTTAGCTTTGATTGGTAAAACTGTTTATCCAACATTTCCAGACCAAATCACACCGGTAAAACGTCAAAATATATTGTTTCTATGCCCGTTTTTACCAGTTATCTCATTTGCAGTTATATTTATTAATTCACAAGTTGGTATTTTATTATTTCTTATGAGTTGCCTATTTAATATCATTTTATCAGCAACTTTAAAGCGTACATATGAGGATGACTTAAAATCTATCTTTTATGCATCCAATGTTTTAAAACAAGGCTATACTATCTCAAAAATTAAACATGCTCCACAACCTGAAGTCAATTTTAAGCAATTTAGAACAGCACGTCATTTAACGAGTGTTTTAGCTGAAGTTAATGATGAAGATATCGGAGCTATGGTAATTAAACTAGTTAAACTTATTTTCATGCTTGATTATGTTTTATTTCATTCAATTCAAAAAAGCTATACAACACATATGAATGAGCTTAAAAATTGTTTCGATTACATAGCTGAATTAGATAATCATTATGCATTAGCAATGTATCGTAGAACGCTAGAATGTTATACTGAACCACAAATTGATGATACAAATGATGGCATAGTATTCTCTGAGTTAACACATCCACTCATAGCAGATGCAGTAGCCAATGATTTCTCACTTTCACAAAATATACTGTTAACTGGGTCTAATGCTTCGGGTAAATCAACATTTATGAAATCCATAGCAATAAACATTATTCTTGCATCGGCTATACAAACAGTTACCGCAAGCAAATTTGTATATCAACCTGGAATTGTGTTCACGTCAATGGCAAATGCCGATGATGTGTTATCAGGCGATAGTTATTTTATGGCTGAATTAAAATCTATTAAGCGTATTGTTGAAATTCCAGATAATCAAAAAATATACTGCTTTAT
>NZ_JACYHC010001281.1:0-609 GCF_017152085.1 Staphylococcus sp. EG-SA-2 | reverse complement strand
TAATGGTATTAGTCGCATTACCTTCACTTGTTTTAGCTATATATGATTATATGAGTTTTAGAATTTCTTCTGCTATTTTACAATTTCTAGGGGCTATCTCTTGGTTCTTTTTATCATTGATATTATCGCTCACACAATTTACACCTTTTACATTAGCGTCATTTATAACTTCAATTATTTTGTTCATAAGCGCAATTATCACATTAGCTATTGGTGGTAAGTCTGTTGATAAGAATGATTCCCATTAAATTCCAAATGCCAAAAAGGTTCTGAAGGCCACTATAAAACACAGCTTTTCAGAACCTCTATACTTCTATTCAATGATATATGGTTTGCAATTTTCTACCTTTAAATCCACAGCTTCTTCCCTTGAAACTTTGTTAAAATAAACCATCAAACAACGAATGACAACTTGATGTGCAACAATGACAATATCATCTTTTTGTGTATCTTCATTGACAACATGATTCATAAAATGTTCTACGCGTTGATATACATCTTCATAACTTTCTCCTTCAGGCGCTTTTTGTGAAAAACTATGACGAAAGTCTTTAAAGTTTGGATCATTGAAATATTTTTCATATTTCGGATTCGCACTGATTTCATCTT
>NZ_JACYHC010001280.1:0-609 GCF_017152085.1 Staphylococcus sp. EG-SA-2 | reverse complement strand
CAGTTTCATCCATTTGTTTAATATAAATAATACATCCAGCTGCTACTAAAAATGCTAATCCTAAAAATGATGTAACAAATATTAGAATACCGTTAGTAGCATCGACCTCTTTTTTCATTTCATCATAAGTGATGACTTTGTCTCCAAACTGTTTTGCAATTGCTTGAGCTTTTTCCTTTTGTGATGTTTGTTTAATATCATATCCATAAAAAGTATGAACGTTATTTTGTGTTTTCAACTGCTGATACTTTTCAGGACTTACTTCGACGACAGGTGAGTTGAAGCTTAGATTTAAAGGATAAACCCTACCTTTGTCTTCTTGTGTAACACGGAAAGTTTCATTCTTAGTTCCTTTTACTACTAAATCTTTGTTTAAATGGATATTAATAATGTTAGGAAGTGATTTTGTATTTGTAATGATGGCATTGTTGCCTGTTACCTTGTTATTTGCACTTAATATTGAATTCGTGCGATCTGAATCACTACCATTTTCCAAAGTAATAACCTGATCTTTAACATTATCTACAGTAATAGTTTCGTAAGCATTTTTAGAAAATGTAATTTGTTGTTGGCTTAGTTTAGTTTCAAATTGTTTAGCATCTTGAGTAG
>NZ_JACYHC010001279.1:0-610 GCF_017152085.1 Staphylococcus sp. EG-SA-2 | reverse complement strand
TTAATGATGCTACTCATTTGTAATATATTAGGGATGATTTATGGTTATATATGGTATGGTGAACAATTAAGTCATACGCCGTGGCATTTTAAGATTTTTGTTCCAGATAGCCCAACTGCAATATTATTCTTAGTTATTTCTATCTCAATGATATTAATCCAAAAACAAAATAGTATTATCGATGCACTGGCATTTGTAACATTATTCAAATATGGGATTTGGGCAGTTATTATGAATATATTATTTATTATTGAACAAGGTGATATTACAGTAAATGGCCTGATATTAATGTTTTCCCACAGTATAATGGCCGTTCAGGCAATTTACTTCTATCCTAGGTTTAAACGTTCTATGATTGGAATCAGTGTAGCGATGACTTGGGTATTTTTGAATGATTATATTGACTATTTTCACCTTCAATTTCCATATTATGATTTTATAACTACACATGTGTGGCAAATTGGTGTATTATCATGTTGTCTGAGTGTTTTTGGACTTTTGCTTTATATTGAATTAAACAAATTATTAAAGTGTAAATGATTTGATAAAAACGGCAAATGACAGTAAAATATTTATAAAGGAGAGTGAGTTTATTGTCTTCAATTTTTAC
>NZ_JACYHC010001278.1:0-610 GCF_017152085.1 Staphylococcus sp. EG-SA-2 | reverse complement strand
TTAATGATGCTACTCATTTGTAATATATTAGGGATGATTTATGGTTATATATGGTATGGTGAACAATTAAGTCATACGCCGTGGCATTTTAAGATTTTTGTTCCAGATAGCCCAACTGCAATATTATACTTAGTTATTTCTATCTCATTGATATTAATTCAAAAACAAAATAGTATTATCGAAGCACTGGCATTTGTAACATTATTCAAATATGGGATTTGGGCAGTTATAATGAATATATTATTTATTATTGAACAAGGTGATATTACAGTAAATGGTTTGGTATTAATGTTTTCCCACAGTATAATGGCTGTTCAGGCAATTTACTTCTATCCTAGGTTTAAACGTTCTATGATTGGAATCAGTGTAGCGATGATTTGGGTGTTTTTGAATGATTATATTGACTATTTTCACCTTCAATTTCCATATTATGATTTTATAACTACACATGTGTGGCAAATTGGTGTATTATCATGTTGTCTAAGTGTTTTTGGACTTTTGCTTTATATTGAATTAAACAAATTATTAAAGTGTAAATGATTTGATAAAAACGGCAAATGACAGTAAAATATTTATAAAGGAGAGTGAGTTTATTGTCTTCAATTTTTAC
>NZ_JACYHC010001277.1:0-611 GCF_017152085.1 Staphylococcus sp. EG-SA-2 | reverse complement strand
GGCTTTACATCAATAGCAATCATTTGTGGGTTAGATATTGGTTCAATGAATAATGCAACTGTTTTATCAGTGATTTCTTTTTCAACTTGTTCATAATCTGTAAAATCAACGTACTTAAATTTGATATCGTATTGTTGCTCGTAAAATTCAAATAATCTAAATGTGCCACCATATAAATCGAATGAAACTAAAATTTCATCATGAGGTTTAAATAGATTACATATTAATTGAATGGCTGACATTCCACTTGATGTAGCGAATGATGCAATACCATGCTCAAGTTTGGCAAAACAGGTTTCAAATGTTGAGCGTGTAGGATTTTTAGTACGTGTATAATCAAATCCTGTCGATTGTCCTAGTTTTGGATGTTTGTAGGCAGTAGATAAATGGATTGGATTCGCTATAGCACCGGTTGAATCATCAGTTAATGTGATTTGGGCTAACTGTGTATCCTTCATATTAAGACCCTCCTATAAGAAAAAATAAAAAGCTTCCGTCCTTCGTACCCGAATGAATCGGATAAAAAGGACGAAAGCTTATGTTTCGCGGTACCACCTTTATTTGTTATTCCATCGCTGAAATAACCTTATTCAGTACGCATTAAAAGTAAA
>NZ_JACYHC010001276.1:0-611 GCF_017152085.1 Staphylococcus sp. EG-SA-2 | reverse complement strand
AACGCCGAAGTCTATCCAATGATTGACTATGCGATATAACGATTGACGTACTTCCGGATTATCCCAATTTAAATCAGCTTGACTGACATCAAATAAATGTAAATAATATTCATCTGTCTCAGAATCATACTTCCATGCATTACCACCGAATTTAGAATGCCAATTTGTTGGCGGCCCGTCTTCAGATGATCTGAAAAAGTAATAATCTCTATAAGGGTTATCTTTAGATTTACGGGCTTCTTTAAACCATTCATGCTCCGTCGACGTATGATTAATAACAATATCTAACATCACTTTCAAGTCTTTTTGATGAGCAACTTTGATTAACTTTTCAAAATCATCCATCGTTCCAAAGGCTTCATTGATTTCTAAATAATTGCTGATATCATAGCCATTATCATTCATAGGTGATTCATACACTGGTGTTAACCAAATATAATCAACACCCAATAACTTGATATAATCCAATTTTTCTATAATTCCGTTGATATCTCCTATACCATTCCCCGTCGTATCATTAAACGACTTAGGATAAATTTGATATACAACGGATTTTCTCCAATCTATTTCTTTCGACACACAATTACCACCTTATAACGTAATAAAGGACG
>NZ_JACYHC010001275.1:0-611 GCF_017152085.1 Staphylococcus sp. EG-SA-2 | reverse complement strand
AACGCCGAAGTCTATCCAATGATTGACTATGCGATATAACGATTGACGTACTTCCGGATTATCCCAATTTAAATCAGCTTGACTGACATCAAATAAATGTAAATAATATTCATCTGTCTCAGAATCAAACTTCCATGCATTACCACCGAATTTAGAATGCCAATTTGTTGGCGGCCCGTCTTCAGATGATCTGAAAAAGTAATAATCTCTATAAGGGTTGTCTTTAGATTTACGGGCTTCTTTAAACCATTCATGCTCCGTCGACGTATGATTAATGACAATATCTAACATCACTTTCAAGTCTTTTTGATGAGCAACTTTGATTAACTTTTCAAAATCATCCATCGTTCCAAAGTCTTCATTGATTTCTAAATAATTGCTGATATCATAGCCATTATCATTCATCGGTGATTCATACACTGGTGTTAACCAAATATAATCAACACCCAATAACTTGATATAATCCAATTTTTCTATAATTCCATTGATATCTCCTATACCATTCCCCGTCGTATCATTAAACGACTTAGGATAAATTTGATATACAACGGATTTTCTCCAATCTATTTCTTTCGACACACAATTACCACCTTATAACGTAATAAAGGACG
>NZ_JACYHC010001274.1:0-611 GCF_017152085.1 Staphylococcus sp. EG-SA-2 | reverse complement strand
TCATCTGATGAGATAGCCATGTTAAGAAATTGAAAGTATAGCATTAAAGGGGTTTGTAACAGTTGAAAATTATATATTGTATTACTAAAGCAGACAATGGTGGTGCACAAACACATCTCATTCAACTTGCCAACCATTTTTGCGTACACCATGATGTTTATGTCATTGTAGGCAATCATGGACCAATGATTGAACAACTAGATGCAAGAGTTAATGTAATTATTATCGAACATTTAGTAGGTCCAATTGACTTTAAACAAGATATTTTAGCTGTCAAAGTGTTAGCGCAGTTATTCTCGAAAATTAAACCTGATGTTATCCATTTACATTCTTCCAAAGCTGGAACGGTCGGACGAATTGCGAAGTTCATTTCGAAATCGAAAGACACACGTATAGTTTTTACTGCACATGGATGGGCTTTTACAGAGGGTGTTAAACCAGCTAAAAAATTTCTATATTTAGTTATCGAAAAATTAATGTCACTTATTACAGATAGCATTATTTGTGTTTCAGATTTCGATAAACAGTTAGCGTTAAAATATCGATTTAATCGATTGAAATTAACCACAATACATAATGGTATTGCAGATGTTCCCGCTGTTAAGCAAACG
>NZ_JACYHC010001273.1:0-611 GCF_017152085.1 Staphylococcus sp. EG-SA-2 | reverse complement strand
TCATCTGATGAGATAGCCATGTTAAGAAATTGAAAGTATAGCATTAAAGGGGTTTGTAACAGTTGAAAATTATATATTGTATTACTAAAGCAGACAATGGTGGTGCACAAACACATCTCATTCAACTCGCCAACCATTTTTGCGTACACCATGATGTTTATGTCATTGTAGGCAATCATGGACCAATGATTGAACAACTAGATGCAAGAGTTAATGTAATTATTCTCGAACATTTAGTAGGTCCAATTGACTTTAAACAAGATATTTTAGCTGTCAAAGTGTTAGCACAGTTATTCTCGAAAATTAAGCCTGATGTTATCCATTTACATTCTTCCAAAGCTGGAACGGTCGGACGAATTGCGAAGTTCATTTCGAAATCGAAAGACACACGTGTAGTTTTTACTGCGCATGGATGGGCTTTTACAGAGGGTGTTAAACCAGCTAAAAAATTTCTATATCTAGTTATCGAAAAATTAATGTCATGTATTACAGATAGCATTATTTGTGTTTCAGATTTCGATAAACAGTTAGCGTTAAAATATCGATTTAATCGATTGAAATTAACCACAATACATAATGGTATTGCAGATGTTCCCGCTGTTAAGCAAACG
>NZ_JACYHC010001272.1:0-613 GCF_017152085.1 Staphylococcus sp. EG-SA-2 | reverse complement strand
AAGTAAATGAGAATCGCATAAATGAAATTAAAGATACCATGTTCGCGCCATTTATAGATTATAAGTGTGTTACAACAATGCGTCTTGAAGATGAGGCACATCATTATACTTATATTAAAGTTAATAACCCTTTGTATCGAGAAAATAATTAAGGTTATAGAATTTTATTAATCGTGAGCTCAAGGATTACATTAACTTATTAAATACAATCTATACAAATGAGAGAATA
Organism: Staphylococcus sp. EG-SA-2; assembly: GCF_017152085.1. Lineage (NCBI taxonomy): Bacteria > Bacillati > Bacillota > Bacilli > Caryophanales > Staphylococcaceae > Staphylococcus > Staphylococcus sp. EG-SA-2. Next base: position 384 of record NZ_JACYHC010001272.1, on the reverse strand, counting down.
ATACATTTTCCATATTCAAATTATTAAAAATCACAAAAAAGCTCGGCACTTAAATTGAGTGCCGAGCTTTTTATCGAATAACTTATTGTAAACCTTGTCTTTCTTGGTTATTGTTTTCATTATTTTTTTCGTGTTTTTGTTTCCATTCTTTTTGAGTCATTACATCGTCAACTTGCATGTTAACTTCAACAACATCTAAACCAGTAATATATTTAACTTGTTCTTTTACTAATTCAGTTACTTTACGGAAGATTTTAGGTGCTGATTCACCATATTCTAAAATTACTTTTAAGTCTACAGCAGCTTGTTTTTCACCAACTTCAACAGATACACCTTGAGTAACGTTATTTCCACTTGAGAATGCATTAGTGAATGTATCAGTTA
>NZ_JACYHC010001271.1:0-9377 GCF_017152085.1 Staphylococcus sp. EG-SA-2 | reverse complement strand
ACATTCATATGTCTGGTGACTATAGCAAGGAGGTCACACCTGTTCCCATGCCGAACACAGAAGTTAAGCTCCTTAGCGTCGATGGTAGTCGAACTTACGTTCCGCTAGAGTAGAACGTTGCCAGGCAGTTTTAAATCGGAGAATTAGCTCAGCTGGGAGAGCATCTGCCTTACAAGCAGAGGGTCGGCGGTTCGAACCCGTCATTCTCCACCATTTATTCTTACATATTGCCGGCCTAGCTCAATTGGTAGAGCAACTGACTTGTAATCAGTAGGTTGGGGGTTCAAGTCCTCTGGCCGGCACCATGGAAGAGCCATTAGCTCAGTTGGTAGAGCATCTGACTTTTAATCAGAGGGTCAGAGGTTCGAATCCTCTATGGCTCACCATTTGCGGGTGTGGCGGAATTGGCAGACGCACTAGACTTAGGATCTAGCGCCTTACGGCGTGGGGGTTCGACTCCCTTCACCCGCATATGCAGAAGTAGTTCAGCGGTAGAATACAACCTTGCCAAGGTTGGGGTCGCGGGTTCGAATCCCGTCTTCTGCTCCATTTTTATAGTGCCGGGGTGGCGGAACTGGCAGACGCACAGGACTTAAAATCCTGCGGTGAGTGATCACCGTACCGGTTCGATTCCGGTCCTCGGCACCATTTTCAATAAAAACATATGCGCCCGTAGCTCAATTGGATAGAGCGTTTGACTACGGATCAAGAGGTTATGGGTTCGACTCCTATCGGGCGCGTTAATTATACGGGAAGTAGCTCAGCTTGGTAGAGCACTTGGTTTGGGACCAAGGGGTCGCAGGTTCGAATCCTGTCTTCCCGATATACTGTAATTATTATGGGGGCTTAGCTCAGCTGGGAGAGCGCCTGCTTTGCACGCAGGAGGTCAGCGGTTCGATCCCGCTAGTCTCCACCATATTATTTACAAACTATATAAGGCGGTGTAGCTCAGCTGGCTAGAGCGTACGGTTCATACCCGTGAGGTCGGGGGTTCGATCCCCTCCACCGCCACTATTTATTAGTTGTAAAATTATATTTAGGACCTTTAGCTCAGTTGGTTAGAGCTAACGGCTCATAACCGTTCGGTCGCAGGTTCGAGTCCTGCAAGGTCCATATAATTTTGGAGGAATACCCAAGTCCGGCTGAAGGGATCGGTCTTGAAAACCGACAGGGGCTTAACGGCTCGCGGGGGTTCGAATCCCTCTTCCTCCGTTTTACTAATGGTCTCGTAGTGTAGCGGTTAACACGCCTGCCTGTCACGCAGGAGATCGCGGGTTCGATTCCCGTCGAGACCGCCATTTAATTTTATAATTAATAGCGATTTACCTATAATAATGGAGGAATACCCAAGTCCGGCTGAAGGGATCGGTCTTGAAAACCGACAGGGCCTTAACGGGCCGCGGGGGTTCGAATCCCTCTTCCTCCGCCATTATTTTTTATTATCGCGGGATGGAGCAGTTCGGTAGCTCGTCGGGCTCATAACCCGAAGGTCGGTGGTTCAAATCCGCCTCCCGCAATACATAGTTTTTAATTTAATAGGTCTCGTAGTGTAGCGGTTAACACGCCTGCCTGTCACGCAGGAGATCGCGGGTTCGATTCCCGTCGAGACCGCCATCATTACATTTTTATTATGGTTCAGTAGCTCAGTTGGTAGAGCAATGGATTGAAGCTCCATGTGTCGGCAGTTCGACTCTGTCCTGAACCATTTCTTAGCCGGCCTAGCTCAATTGGTAGAGCAACTGACTTGTAATCAGTAGGTTGGGGGTTCAAGTCCTCTGGCCGGCACCATTTATGGAGGGGTAGCGAAGTGGCTAAACGCGGCGGACTGTAAATCCGCTCCTTCGGGTTCGGCAGTTCGAATCTGCCCCCCTCCATTTATTATTTTTAATAGGGGCATAGTTCAACGGTAGAATAGAGGTCTCCAAAACCTTTGGTGTGGGTTCGATTCCTACTGCCCCTGCCATGGCGGCTGTGGTGAAGTGGTTAACACATCGGATTGTGGTTCCGACATTCGAGGGTTCGATCCCCTTCAGCCGCCCTTATTATTAATGGGCTATAGCCAAGCGGTAAGGCAACGGACTTTGACTCCGTCACTCGTTGGTTCGAATCCAGCTAGCCCAGTTATTGGCGGCATAGCCAAGTGGTAAGGCAGAGGTCTGCAAAACCTTTATCACCGGTTCAAATCCGGTTGCCGCCTCCAGGTTTATGCGGGAGTAGTTCAACTTTTAGAACACGTTCCTTCCCGGAACGAGGTATAGGTGCAAATCCTATCTTCCGCTCCATAATTTAATAATAATGCGGGAGTATTTCAACTCTTAGAATACATTCCTTCCTGGAATGAGGTATAGGTGTAAATCCTATCTTCCGCTCCATAATTGCTTCCAAAGGGAAGTTTTTTGTTTACCATTAAGCCGGTGTGGCGGAATTGGCAGACGCGCGGGACTCAAAATCCCGTTCCACTTGTGGAGTGTCGGTTCGACCCCGACCACCGGTATAATTAACTGTTATTTACATAACATAACGTATTAGAAACCTTGTAAAACAAGGTTTCTTTTTATTTCTCTCTATACAATACAAATAAAAGTGGACTCAAATGGCACACGCTTTAATAGACTCTATGTCAAATTGTAATGATGAGTTCAATATTGGAAGTTAAGCAACTATGCATTGTTTAACTTCTTTTTTTGGTATTACATTAATGATAATGATTATATTATCTGGGGTTATATATTTGTTTCAACTTTTCTAATAATATATTTGTAAAAGTGCTATTTTATTGTGCTTTATACCAAGTCGATTCAATTTATCTATCTTAATAGTAATATGGCTATTTTAATATTTACAATTTATTACATTATTAGTCACAGGATGTAATTAGTAGTATTTTAAGATTAGCATGACATTGATTAGTGAGTAGATTGTTTAAATTTACTTTATTCATTTTGTGGATTGTTATATTTAGATTAAATTAGCCAACTAATCATTGTTAAAGTTAATTTTCTATAATATGATGAGTTTAATGTTCAAATTGGAGGTCGTTTATGAGTAACGCAAATAATGCTGATAATAAACAGTTTTTCAGTAAGATTTTAAATTCTATTGGTGCTGGTGTTGTTATTGCACTTGTTCCGAATGCTTTATTAGGTGAAGTATTAAAAATATTTAAAAGTGGTAATGAAATTTTAGAATTAACGTATCAGTTAGTGATACTAATTCAATCATTTATGGCATTTATTATTGGGGTTTTAGCTGCTCATCAATTTAAATTTAATGGTGCAGGTGCTGCTATAGTAGGTACATCAGCTATGATTGGTTCAGGTGCTGTTGTATATAGCAATAATAGTTTTATGTTAAAAGGTATAGGTGACATTATAAATACGAGTTTGGTTGTTATTATTGCATGTCTTATATATATGGTATTACAAAACAAACTTGGATCTTTTGAATTAATTATATTACCAGTTTTAGTACCTATCGTTAGTGGGGGTATCGGTCTAATCACATTACCTTACATTCGAAAAATTACTCAAGCAATTGGAAATGTAATTCATTCTTTTACAGACTTAAATCCGTTGTTAATGTCTATACTTATTAGTGTGGCATTTTCATTATTAATGGTAACACCAATATCGTTAGTAGCGATTGCAACTGCGATTAGTTTAAACGGACTAGGAAGTGGAGCAGCAAACCTAGGTATAGTGGCTGCCTGTGTTACTTTCTTATTTGGCTCATTGCGTGTCAATTCTATTGGTGTAAATGCAGTTTTACTCATAGGAGCTGCAAAAATGATGATCCCAGTTTACTTGAAAAATTTAATTATTTCGATACCATTGACTATAAATGGAATAATTACTGGAATCATTGCTTACGTTCTTCAGGTTAAAGGAACACCATTGTCTGCTGGATTTGGATATACAGGATTAGTTGGCCCAATAAATGCATTTAACCGAATGTCAGGTGATCCAACAATGAATATTATTTTATTAGCACTTGGTTATTTTGTCATACCATTTGTATCGGCATTTATTGTTCATGAATTGTGTAAAAAATTCATTCCTATATATTCTAATGATATTTATAAATTTGAAGTTCCAAAACAATAATTGATAGCTTGATGACAAGAATAAGTTTTAATATATGATAAATATAGGCGTTACTGTCAATAAGATATTGATAGTAGCGCTTTTTTGATTGATTTTAAAATGTGAGATTTGTTCACGTATAATAGCGGATTTTTTATGTACAGTCTTTTAAAAAGAAGCTTTTCTTTATATTGATAAAAATACATTTATAAAACACTATTGCATCAAAATGTATTAATATGTATAATTATGAATATTAATTAGGGAGGGCTGTATAAATGAAGTGTTTAATTAGGTTTATATTAGTATTAGGGTTGTTAATTAGCAGTGCTATGGTGTATATCAATCCCACAGCACATGCTGAACAAGATCAAACATGGGAGAAGATTAAAGAACGCGGTGAACTTAGAGTGGGTCTTTCTGCAGATTATGCACCAATGGAATTTGAGCATACAGTTAATGGTAAGACTGAGTATGCAGGTGTAGATATTGATTTAGCTAAAAAAATTGCGAAAGATAATAATTTAAAATTAAAAATCGTCAATATGTCATTTGATAGTTTGTTAGGAGCTCTTAAAACTGGAAAAATTGATATTATTATTTCCGGAATGACTTCAACGCCTGAACGTAAGAAGCAAGTTGATTTTTCAGATTCATATATGATGACTAAAAATATCATGCTTGTAAAGAAAGATAAAGTTAATGAATATAAAGATATCAAAGACTTTAATAATAAAAAAGTAGGGGCACAAAAGGGAACTGAACAAGAAAAAATCGCTCAAACCGAAATTGAAAATGCATCTATTACTTCATTAAGCCGTTTACCAGACGTTATATTAGCATTGAAAAGTGGAAAGGTTGAAGGTGCTGTAGTTGAAAAACCTGTAGCAGAAGCATATTTAAAACAAAATCCTAAATTAGGAATTTCCAATGTGAAATTTAATGAAGAAGAAAAAGATACAGTGATAGCTGTGCCAAAAGATTCACCAAAATTATTGTCACAAATTAATAAAACGATTAAAGAGGTTAAAGATAAAGGATTAATCGATAAATATATGACTAATGCTGCAAATGCGATGAATGATGACAGTGGTTTTATTTCTAAGTATGGTAGTTTTTTCTTGAAAGGAATTAAGATTACAATATTAATTTCACTTATCGGTGTTGCATTAGGTTCTATTTTAGGTGCATTCGTTGCGTTAATGAAATTAAGTAAAATAAAAATTATTTCATGGATTGCTTCTATCTATATCGAAATATTAAGAGGAACACCAATGTTAGTTCAAGTATTTATCGTATTCTTTGGTATAACTGCTGCATTAGGACTAGACATTTCAGCTCTTGTTTGTGGAACAATTGCATTAGTTATTAATTCCTCAGCTTACATTGCTGAAATTATTCGTGCAGGTATAAATGCTGTTGATAAAGGACAAATGGAAGCCGCACGTAGTCTAGGTTTGAATTATAGACAAACGATGAAAAGTGTAATTATGCCACAAGCAATTAAAAATATTTTACCAGCTTTAGGTAATGAATTTGTCACTTTAATTAAAGAATCATCTATTGTGTCAACAATTGGAGTTGGCGAAATTATGTTTAATGCACAAGTGGTTCAAGGTATTTCATTTGACCCATTCACACCATTACTAGTGGCAGCAGCATTATACTTTGTCTTAACATTTGTACTTACACGCATTATGAACATGATTGAAGGGAGATTGAATGCCAGTGATTAAAATAAACAATCTTAATAAAGTTTTTGGAGATAATGAAGTTTTAAAAGATATCAATCTTGAAATCAATCAAGGGGAAGTAGTAGCAATAATAGGTCCATCTGGTAGTGGTAAAAGTACATTGTTAAGATGTATGAATTTATTAGAAGTACCCACTAAAGGTCAAGTGATTTTTGAAGGCAATGACTTAACGGAAAAAGGGACACAAGTAGATAAACTACGTCAAAAAATGGGTATGGTATTTCAAAACTTCAACCTATTTCCACATAAAAAAGTTGTCGATAATATTATTTTAGCTCCTAAATTATTAAAGAAAGATAATAACGATGAATTACATAAGGAAGCATTGTCGTTATTAGATAAAGTGGGATTAAAAGAAAAAGCAGATGTATATCCGAATCAATTATCAGGTGGTCAAAAGCAAAGGGTTGCAATTGCAAGAGCTTTAGCAATGCATCCAGATGTTATTTTATTCGATGAACCAACTTCAGCATTAGATCCTGAGGTAGTTGGTGATGTATTAAAAGTAATGAAAGACCTAGCCAAAGAAGGTATGACCATGGTGGTTGTGACACATGAAATGGGATTTGCCAAAGATGTAAGTGACAAAGTCATATTTATGGCAGATGGCGTTGTCGTAGAGTCAGGCACACCAGTCGAAATATTTGAACAACCGCAACATGAAAGAACACAAAATTTCTTAGCAAGAGTATTATAACAACCTAACGAAGCTTGAATATATGATGCGCACCACAAAGTTATATCATATATTCAAGCTTTTTATTATTAAAATTATGTGAAATGAAACCTCAATATGAATAATGGTTGTGTTAAAATAACATAGTATTATTTTATGGGGGGCATACGATTGGATACAAAGCAGTTAAAGCAAGATATCATTGACTATGCATATACAATTGGTATCGACAGTATTGGATTTACAACTGCCGATCCCTTTGATGAATTGAAGCAAAAGCTAGAAGCATATCATGCAAATGGTTATGCCTCAGGATTTGAAGAATCTGATATTGCTTTACGAACGGAGCCTAAATTATCCTTACCAACAGCAAGGTCAATCATAGCAATTGCAGTTGGTTATCCTAACAAACTGAAAGGTGCACCTAAGAGTGTTAGAGGTGATCGCAGAGGCTTATTTGCTAGAGCATCGTGGGGTCAAGATTATCATACAATTATGCGTAAACGATTAGACATGTTAGCTGCATTTATTGAATCTAAAGTTCCAGATGTTGAAATCAAATCTATGGTAGATACGGGTGTATTATCAGATAGGGCAGTAGCAGAACGTGCAGGTTTAGGATTTGTTGGTCGTAATGGCTTTGTCATCAATCCTAAACTAGGAACATGGACATACCTCGGTGAAATGTTAGTCAGTATACCTTTTGAACCTGATGATCCATTATTAGATAGCTGTGGTGATTGTACAATTTGTGTTGATCGTTGTCCAACAAGTGCATTAGTTGGAAATGGCCAATTAAATAGTCAGAAATGCATTAGTTTTTTAACGCAAACAAAAGGCTATATGCCTGACCAATATCGTTATAAAATTGGGAATAGATTATATGGTTGCGATACGTGTCAACAAGTTTGTCCGAAAAATAGAGGTATTAATACCGAACAAGATGACATCATTTTGGAACCAGAAATTTTAAAGCCAAGATTAGTACCTTTACTACGTATGTCTAATAAAGAATTCAAACAAACATATGGTCACCTTGCAGGTGCTTGGCGTGGTAAAAAGCCGATACAACGAAATGCTATTTTAGCATTAGCGCATTTTAATGAAGTGGATGCAATTCCAGAATTGAAAAAAGTTGCAACAACAGATGAAAGACCGATGATTCGAGCAACTGCTTATTGGGCCATTGGTCAAATTCTTGGGGAAGAAGCAAGAGATTTTATCAATGCTAATTATGATCAAGAGGATGCAGAAGTTCAGAATGAAATGATAAAAGGATTAGACACAAGGAGAGAATAGTAATATGACAAATCATATCGTTTTATATCAACCAGAAATCCCAGCTAATACTGGTAACATTGCACGTACGTGTGCAGGTACAAACACACATTTACATTTAATTAAACCTCTTGGATTTAGAACTGATGATAAAATGTTAAAAAGAGCCGGTTTAGATTATTGGGAATTTGTGAATATTACGTATCATGATAGTATTGAAGCATTTTTTGAAGCCACAAATGGCGAGTATTACTTATTAACAAAATTTGGTAAAAAGACTTATAGTGATTTTGATTTTTCAAATCATGACAAAGATTTTTACTTCATTTTTGGAAAAGAGACGACAGGATTACCAGACTGGGTGAAAGAGAAATATCAAGACACAGCGTTAAGAATTCCTATGAGTGAACATATTCGTTCATTAAATTTATCAAATACTGCTGCGTTGTTAATTTATGAAGCGTTACGTCAACAAGATTTTCCAGGATTGAATTAAAATTCGTCTATTTTCATTATAAAAATGATACTTAAGTGCTATATTTAGAGTATAACCATGTTAAAGTTAAATGGTTTGATATATTGAAAGTTAGGGTATAATAATTATTAATATCGCCGTTTTTATGTAAAATGCAAACTAAGAGGAGTGTAGAAATCATGGCAATGAACTTTAAAGTCTTTGACAATAGTCAACTTGTAGCAGAATATGCTGCTGATATTATTAGAAAGCAATTTAACAATAATCCTACTACAATTGCAGGTTTTCATTTAGATACAGATCAAGCGCCAGTTCTAGATGAATTAAAGAAAAATGTTGAAAAACATGCTGTTGATTTTAGCCAAATAAATATTTTAGATTATGACGATAAAAAATCATATTTCGAAGCGTTAGGTGTACCAGCAGGTCAAGTTTATCCAATTGCTTATGAAAAAGATGCAATCGAATTAATCGCTGATAAGATTAAAACTAAAGAAAATAAAGGGAAATTAACATTACAAGTTGTTTCTATCGATGAGCAAGGTAAGTTAAATGTTAGTATTCGTCAAGGACTAATGGAAGCAAGAGAAATTTTCTTAGTAGTGACAGGTGCTAATAAACGAGATGTAGTTGAAAAATTATATCAAGAAAATGGTAAAACAAGCTTCGAACCAGCCGATTTAAAAGCACATAGAATGGTAAATGTTATTCTTGATAAAGAAGCGGCTGCAGGTTTACCTGAAGATGTTAAAGCTTACTTTACGTCACGCTTTGCTTAATTAAAAATCTGTGAGGTATTGATTATGTCTAAAGACAAAGATCCAAAATTAAATTATCATGAAGAAGAAAACAGTATGGTAACGGATTTTGAAGATTTAAAAGAATTAGGTAAAGAAATGGAACAAATCTCTGATCAAAATGATCAAGAAAAAAATTCTGAAGAAGACAGTCAGTAAAGTATTATAATTGTGTAATATTCAGTTATTTATCATGTAAATAATGTATAGTATAGAACATATATCAAATAGGATTGATTATCTTGAATATGAAGTTAGGTAGCATTTTGTTACCTAGCTTTTTTATTATATTCATAGAAGCTGACTTTCTGCCAG
>NZ_JACYHC010001270.1:0-613 GCF_017152085.1 Staphylococcus sp. EG-SA-2 | reverse complement strand
GGCTTTACATCAATAGCAATCATTTGTGGGTTAGATATTGGTTCAATGAATAATGCAACTGTTTTATCAGTGATTTCTTTTTCAACTTGTTCATAATCTGTAAAATCAACGTACTTAAATTTGATATTGTATTGTTGCTCATAAAATTCAAATAATCTAAATGTGCCGCCGTATAAATCGAATGAAACTAAAATTTCATCGTGTGGTTTAAATAAATTACATATTAATTGAATGGCTGACATTCCACTTGATGTAGCGAATGATGCAATACCATGTTCGAGTTTGGCAAAACAGGTTTCAAATGTTGAGCGTGTAGGATTTTTAGTACGTGTATAATCAAAACCTGTCGATTGTCCTAGTTTTGGATGCTTGTAGGCAGTAGATAAATGGATTGGATTCGCTATAGCACCGGTTGAATCATCGGTTAATGTGATTTGGGCTAACTGTGTATCCTTCATATTAAGACCCTCCTATAAGAAAAAATAAAAAAAGCTTCCGTCCTTCGTACCCGAATGAATCGGATAAAAAGGACGAAAGCTTATGTTTCGCGGTACCACCTTTATTTGTTATTCCATCGCTGAAATAACCTTATTCAGTACGCATTAAAAGTAAA
>NZ_JACYHC010001269.1:0-614 GCF_017152085.1 Staphylococcus sp. EG-SA-2 | reverse complement strand
GACATAAATGTAATCGCACTTAACGTAGTAGCATAAATTGAAAAGCCAACTACCCAAGATGGCAAGCGACCACTTGCGGTAAAGAAACTATTGGTACTTTGGCTCGCGCGCTTGGTAAAATAAACGCCAATGAACAACATAGCTAGTAGATAAATGATAACGGCAACCCAGTTTAGTGTGCCAAATCCAACTTCTTTCATGGGCAACATCCCCTTTACAATGTATTGATTCTTTGATGTCTATAAATCGTATTTTGCAATGAGTTGATCTAATGTTTGTCGATGTGCTTCGTTAAAAGGTTTGAAAGGTCTTTTCGGTAATCCTGCATCAATGTCACGATGACGTAATATTTCTTTCAATGTTGGATAAATCCCCATTGATAACACTGTTTCGATAATGTCGTTTGAATCATGTTGTAGTTGGTAAGCTTCTTGAATTTGACCTTGTCGTGCTAAGTCGAAGATTTTTCTAGCGCGGCGACCATTAACGTTATATGTAGAACCAATTGCACCATCTACGCCAGAAATCGTAGCTTGAACTAACATTTCATCAAAGCCAGATAAGATTAATTTGTCTGGGAATGCTTTTCTAATACGTTCGAGTAGGAAGAAGTT
>NZ_JACYHC010001268.1:0-614 GCF_017152085.1 Staphylococcus sp. EG-SA-2 | reverse complement strand
AAGTAAATGAGAATCGCATAAATGAAATTAAAGATACCATGTTCGCGCCATTTATAGATTATAAGTGTGTTACAACAATGCGTCTTGAAGATGAGGCACATCATTATACTTATATTAAAGTTAATAATCCTTTGTATCGAGAAAATAATTAAAATTATAGAATTTTATTAATCGTGAGCTCAAGGATTACATTAACTTATTAAATACAATCTATACAAATGAGAGAATAATACATTTTCCATATTCAAATTATTAAAAATCACAAAAAAGCTCGGCACTAAAATGGTGTGCCGAGCTTTTTTATCGAATAACTTATTGTAAACCTTGTCTTTCTTGGTTATTGTTTTCATTATTTTTTTCGTGTTTTTGTTTCCATTCTTTTTGAGTCATTACATCATCAACTTGCATGTTAACTTCAACAACATCTAAACCAGTAATATATTTAACTTGTTCTTTAACTAATTCAGTTACTTTACGGAAGATTTTTGGTGCTGATTCACCATATTCTAAAATTACTTTTAAGTCTACAGCAGCTTGTTTTTCACCAACTTCAACAGATACACCTTGAGTAACGTTATTTCCACTTGAGAATGCATTAGTGAATGTATCAGTTA
>NZ_JACYHC010001267.1:0-616 GCF_017152085.1 Staphylococcus sp. EG-SA-2 | reverse complement strand
ATTATTACCAGATAGTGATATCAGTTATGTCGCACAGTTTTTAAATACAAAGTCTACGTTCCAAGAGACGCATGATAAATCATCAAACATGATTGATAAGGATGATGTTCATGTTGAAACGAAAGATGTTGATGGCAACACATCTTTTGAAAATGAACAAACTTCATACTTAACTTCAGTTTTCGAAAAACATTTAAGTGACGAAAAATCAGAACAATTATTGCATCATATGCGTTCGGGTTTAACTTTGCTTGATTCAGTGAAAATAGTTAGTACCGAAGTTAAACAGTGGCAAACATATATCGCAGATTATCTATATCAATGCGATGTAATAAACGATCCAACGTCATTCGCTGAACTACTAGAGCAACGATTGATTGACAATCCAGGATGGATATTAAGTCCATATCCTGTTGCAATACCACACCTAAGAGACAATATGATTAAACACCCTATGATTCTAATCACAGTTTTAGAAGAACCGTTAACATTGCCTAGTATTCAAAATGACAATCAAACAATTAAATATATGATTTCCATGTTTATTCCTGACAATGATTTTATGGCATCACTGGTAAGTGACTTGTCCGAATTTTTAAGTTTGAAATTAGAATCT
>NZ_JACYHC010001266.1:0-616 GCF_017152085.1 Staphylococcus sp. EG-SA-2 | reverse complement strand
ACAATAGATAAGATTATATATACAATTAAACTCAAATAAGCACCGCGTTGCGCCAATTTAAGATTTTCATTATGAGACATGCGTTGAACCACCTTGAATTAGTATAGTAACAATATTATGAATGATTTATTTTAAATTTACAACGTTTTTAATTTTTATAAATTTTTATAAAATTAAACTAATTTATTCATTCGCAACCCCTAAAAATAATTTTTAGCCTTTCTGCGAATTTTATGAGCTAGAAAGGCTTATGCAGTTGACGTTTTACGTCCAACTGCGTTCCTTCGTCTTCTTCAAATTTATTTGTTAGAAAGGTGCCCAACCCTTCCTGCTTGTTAACTTTCGTCTCGAAAATTTCTATGTTGGGACCCTATGCATTAATTGCGAAGCTATCTAATGTCATGACCTAATTATATAGAAGAAAAAGTGCATCAGTGACAAATTAAATGAGATTTCTACTCTACCAAACTCTCTTCGAAAGACAATTTTCTCCTCTATTTATTAGCAAACTATTGCATTTCTCCATATAGTACTTCCTTACTTAAAATACGCTGAATGTTCTGAATTAAACGCTTTTTTACATAGTTAACACTAGTTAATCTATTAGTTAACATTA
>NZ_JACYHC010001265.1:0-616 GCF_017152085.1 Staphylococcus sp. EG-SA-2 | reverse complement strand
ATTATTACCAGATAGTGATATCAGTTATGTCGCACAGTTTTTAAATACAAAGTCTACGTTCCAAGAGACGCATGATAAATCATCAAACATGATTGATAAGGATGATGTTCATGTTGAAACGAAAGATATTGATGGCAATACATCTTTTGAAAATGAACAAACTTCATACTTAACTTCAGTTTTCGAAAAACATTTAAGTGACGAAAAATCAGAACAATTAATGCATCATATGCGTTCGGGTTTAACTTTGCTTGATTCAGTGAAAATAGTTAGTACCGAAGTTAAACAGTGGCAAACATATATCGCAGATTATCTATATCAATGCGATGCAATAAACGATCCAACGTCATTCGCTGAACTACTAGAGCAACGATTGATTGACAATCCAGGATGGATATTAAGTCCATATCCTGTTGCGATACCACACCTAAGAGACAATATGATTAAACACCCTATGGTTCTAATCACAGTTTTAGAAGAACCGTTAATATTGCCTAGTATTCAAAATGACAATCAAACAATTAAATATATGATTTCCATGTTTATTCCTGACAATGATTTTATGGCATCACTGGTAAGTGACTTGTCCGAATTTTTAAGTTTGAAATTAGAATCT
>NZ_JACYHC010001264.1:0-619 GCF_017152085.1 Staphylococcus sp. EG-SA-2 | reverse complement strand
TAAGTTTGAAATAACGATATTTAGGAACTGGAAGTGATTTTTTATGAAAGCGAGCTGGCAATTTAATTATATTTTCGTGGGGAATCTCTGACAGAAGTTGTTTCGGTGGTGTTGCTGTCATATAAATTGTTGCATGTTCAACTTTAGAAGATGACTTCAATGCTTGTTGTAGATTTTTATCCATTGATAAAGGAAAGGCATCGACTTCATCAATAAAAATAGTATCAAAGTGCTGTTTGAATCGGTAAAGTTGATGCACTGTGCATACAACAAAATGCCCTTCAAATTGTTGTCTTGATTGCTGGTGTAGTATGTCTATATCTTCATTAAGAAATGCGTCTTTAATACGTTTACTAATTTCTACAACAACATCTACACGTGGTGACACAATAGCTATATTATCTCCCTGTATTCTTGCATATTGAATGCCTTGAAACATCATTTCTGTCTTACCTGCACCTGTTACGGCATATAACAAAATCGTTTGTCTCTTTCTAATGGCTCGAACAATATGTTCTGAGGCATAAGACTGCTGTTCCGACAATTCAAATGAGAGATGATAATATGCTTGTGATGAACTTTGCGAACTCTCTGTTATTTTATATCTTGTTACATTATC
>NZ_JACYHC010001263.1:0-621 GCF_017152085.1 Staphylococcus sp. EG-SA-2 | reverse complement strand
GGTACAGCCAAACACCGATATAGCCTGAAGCGATGATAAAGTGTTGCATTGAACCAATACCGTGCTGAACAGTTGGCCAAATAACACAAGTAATTGCTGCTAATGGTAACATCACAAAAAATGAAATTGTAACCACAAATGTTAAACCTTGGAATACACCAACCATTTCTGGTAATCGTTTACTGTAGTATCTATTGTGAATCCACGTAATAATAGCTGAAATAATAATACCACCTAGAATATTCGTATCCAATGTGGCAATACCTGCAATTGATTTTAAACCAGGTACATTTTCAACGCCTTTTTCTAAATTAGCGCCAAATGTATGTGGCCATTGCGTTAAAATGGCATTTATAAATGTATTAAACATTAAGTAACCCATCAATGCTGCAAGCGCTGCATGACCTGGTGCTTTTTTAGCTAAAGAAAGTGGTAAACCTACAACAAATACAACTTCCATATGCGTAAAAATAACCCAGCCACCAGATTCTATCACTGACCAAAATTTAAACCAAAACGTATGTTGATCTGCTAAACTCCCCATGATTGTAGGATTTTTAAATAATGTCGCAAAGCCAAGCACTATCCCAAAGAAAGCGAACATTAATACCGGTACAATCA
>NZ_JACYHC010001262.1:0-621 GCF_017152085.1 Staphylococcus sp. EG-SA-2 | reverse complement strand
AAAGTATGGAATATTTCGAACTGCCAAATCAATTGATGACAGAGCGAGATGAACTTGATTTAAATGGTAATCATGAAAAGGCGGAGGAAATTGATCAAATATGGAATGGCTTAATTCAAATCCTTGACGACTTAGTTCTAGTATTTGGAGATGAACCAATGTCGATGGAACGTTTCTTAGAAGTATTTGATATTGGTTTAGAACAATTAGAATTTGTCATGATTCCACAAACATTAGATCAAGTTAGTATTGGTACGATGGATTTGGCTAAAGTCGACAATAAGCAACATGTTTACTTAGTTGGAATGAACGACGGCACCATGCCACAACCAGTAACTGCATCAAGTTTAATTACTGATGAAGAAAAGAAATATTTTGAACAACAAGCAAATGTAGAGTTGAGTCCTACATCAGATATTTTACAGATGGATGAAGCATTTGTTTGCTATGTTGCTATGACTAGAGCTAAGGGAGATGTTACATTTTCTTACAGTCTAATGGGATCAAGTGGTGATGATAAGGAGATCAGCCCATTTTTAAATCAAATTCAATCATTGTTCAACCAATTGGAAATTACTAACATTCCTCAATACCATGAAGTTAACCCATTGTCACTAATGC
>NZ_JACYHC010001261.1:0-621 GCF_017152085.1 Staphylococcus sp. EG-SA-2 | reverse complement strand
GGTACAGCCAAACACCGATATAGCCTGAAGCGATGATAAAGTGTTGCATTGAACCAATACCGTGCTGAACAGTTGGCCAAATAACACAAGTAATTGCTGCTAATGGTAACATCACAAAAAATGAAATCGTAACTACAAATGTTAAACCTTGGAATACACCAACCATTTCTGGTAATCGTTTACTATAGTATCTATTGTGAATCCAAGTAATAATAGCTGAAATAATAATACCACCTAGAATATTCGTATCCAATGTGGCAATACCTGCAATTGATTTTAAACCAGGTACATTTTCAACGCCTTTTTCTAAATTAGCGCCAAACGTATGTGGCCATTGCGTTAAAATGGCATTTATAAATGTATTAAACATTAAGTAACCCATCAATGCTGCAAGTGCTGCATGACCTGGTGCTTTTTTAGCTAAAGAAAGTGGTAAACCTACAACAAATACAACTTCCATATGCGTAAAAATAACCCAGCCACCAGATTCTATTACTGACCAAAATTTAAACCAAAACGTATGTTGATCTGCTAAACTCCCCATGATTGTAGGATTTTTAAATAATGTCGCAAAGCCAAGCACTATCCCAAAGAAAGCGAACATTAATACCGGTACAATCA